>JBICHS010000048.1:0-2865 GCA_043101135.1 Phycisphaeraceae bacterium JB051 | reverse complement strand
ACCGAACTGATGGCTAACGCGCGGAGTTGGGGAGCGCTCGAAGCCATGCCCCGTGTGGTGTTGGTTGGGCCTCCTTCTGCAGGCAAGAGCACGTTGTTCAACGCCCTGCTGGGCAGGCAGCGTGCGGTGACCCATGAACAGGCGGGCACGACGCGTGATATTCTCGCAGAGCCGATGCTACTTTCCCGGGCGGATGGCAGTCAGGTCGAAGTGATGCTCATGGACATTGCGGGACTTGATGATGCTGCCAACGCGTTGGACCAGGACATTCAAAAAGCAGCACGACAGAGCATTGAGCAGGCGGATATCATTGTGCATCTGGGCGAATGTGATCCCGCGCCGGACACGATTCGCGTGCGTCCGAAGATGGACATTCCCAACATGCATGAAGCAGCCGAGGATGACATCCTGCCGATCAGCGCCAAGACGGGGATGGGCATACGCAAGCTCAAACGCGCGATCCTCGCCAAGCTTGGTGATCGGGGCGTGAGTATTGCGGCTGAGAAACTGGCGTTACAGCCACGACATGAATCCGCCCTTAAGCAGGCGACCGTTGCCGTTGCCGATGCCTTGGCATATGTCCAACCGCAGGCCGATCAACATGCCTTGGATGATCTGGAACTCATTGCCGGGATGCTGCGATTTGCTTTGGATCAGCTTGCTTCACTGGGTGGCGAGATGACACCTGACGACATCATCGGGCGTGTGTTTGCGACGTTTTGTGTTGGGAAATAAAAACCGATTTCCAAACATTCTGCTAATATCAACTGGACAAAACCGTAAACCTGCGTAGACTCTTACCCCACCATGGCCAAAGGCAAGAACAAAAAAGACCAGAACCTTTCGCCCCGGATCGTTAACCGCCGGGCGCGTCGGGACTATGAAGTCCTCGATTCATTCGAGGTCGGTATTGTTCTGCGCGGCAGTGAAGTCAAGTCCATCCGTGAAGGCCGCGTGCAAATCTCCGAAGCCTTTGCCAAGGTCGATTCCAATCGCCTGGAGCTTCACCTGTTTAACATGGAAGTCTCGGCCTATTCGCATTCTCATGGTGCCAATGGCCATGACAGATTGGCGGTCCGCAAGCTGCTTGCTCATCGCCGCCAGATCAAGCGACTGGAAGTCCAGTGTGAAGACCGTGGCGTGACGTTGATCCCGCTGACGCTGTACTTCAATGACCGAGGCATCTGCAAGATTGAGCTTGGCGTCTGCAAGGGTCGCAAGTCGCATGACAAACGTGAAGACATCAAGGACAAGCATGCCAAGCGTGACATGCAGCGTCTGATGAGTAAGCGCGTTTAAACCAACTGTGTTTGGCGAATATCCCTATCCATCACCAGGCGACATCCCATCAAAGTCAGATCACATTCCCCCATTGTTTTGATGATGACAATCCATCTTTGGCATTCCACTGATCATGGATGACTGATACCATACCTTGCATGCGAATCATCACGCGAAAACTTCATCGCGCCTTTGCAGAGCTTGACAGCTACACCGATGATCAATGTCGGCAGTATCTGAAAAATATCAAGCAAAAGAAACTGCGGTTTTCACTTCGCCTGATCCTGCTGCCTTTGATCATCACCCTGCTGTATTTCGCGATCATTCCCATGGCCTTTGCGTTTTGTATGGACCAGTTGGTTACATCCAAGTTCGTCGACATGGGACGCGACATCGTGTTCTACCCGATTATCCTGACTTTTCTGGGCATCTGGTGGATCGGCAGCGGCATCGTCGCATTGATCAGCAGAGACATCCTGCTGGGCGGTGAATTGCGCGAATTACTCAACAATCAACTGCAAATCACCCGATGTCGAAATTGCAGCTACAGTCTCATTGGACAGCAACCCGTTGATGGTAAACTAAGATGCCCGGAGTGTGGCACACCGACGACGTTGGAATTACTGGGCATCACGGAAGATGACCTGATCCCACCTGCCTGACAGGTCGCAGAAAGGACGATGCGCAAATGGAGCAATTGCCCGGGAGTCTCAAACCATCATGGCGAGTCGTCATCGGTGCGTTTGCCTATGCGTTTGCTTATGTCATCAGTGTGACGTGGTCACTGAATCCACCCTATACAACCATCTGGCTTTGTAGCGGTGTATCGCTATATATCCTGCTTCGTCTGCCTGTGAAATGGTGGTCTGCCCAGCTCTTGGCCACTGCCGCGGTATGGTTGGTGATGTCCATGAGCTTCAATCAATTACCTTTGAAGTTTGCGGTCATCGGGATTGTAGCCAATACACTTGACCCGTGGTTCTGCGCGTTGATTATCCGTCGTTATGCCGGTCGCCGGATTGATATCAGTCAGATTCGACATATCACTGTGCTGTTGGTTGCGATTTGGATTTCAACGATGCTCACTGCATTGATTGGCGCTTATGCCGTTCGTTTGGCTCAAGGTGGCGGCGCGTATTGGCATCCAATGTTCCGCTGGGCCTTGAGTGGTGGGTTAGGCACCATGCTTGTCGTCTGGTCGATGTTTGCCTGGACGACACCCGAATGCCGTGATAAACGAACCACAGGACAAATCATTGAGCGTGTGATCGTTTTAGGTGGCATTTTTGGTTTGACCTGGGTGATGTTTCGCTACCCGCTGCTTGAATTCACATTTGCGATTCCCCAGATGCATTTACGTACACTTCCGATGATCTGGGTCTTGATCCGTTTCGGCCCACGGTCTGTATCGTTGATGCTGTGTGTGAGTATCGCGCTCATCGTTGTGAATGCAGTGATGGGCTACGGTCCATATGCCGATTCGCAGATGAATGTCGTTCATCGCGAGATTGCTTTGGTTTCGCAGCAGTTAATCAGCGTTGCCAGCTGTATTCTGATTTGTTCGGTGATTACGGATCGGTCGCG
>JBICHS010000047.1:0-2824 GCA_043101135.1 Phycisphaeraceae bacterium JB051 | reverse complement strand
TTTGAGACCACTTCACGCAGTAAGCCGGAGTTGATCATCAGCACCGCTGAGCTTGCAAAACAAATCGGTGACACCGAAGCACAATACAAACACTGGGTCAATCACATTCAGGTCTCACGCACCGGCAAACGCTTTGCTTTTCTGCATCGCTGGAAACAACAACTGGGCAATCTCTGGTGGCGAACCCGCATGGTCGTAGCCAACCACGATGGCAGTGAATACCGCAGCCTCATCGCTCACGACAATGTCTCACACTACGACTGGCTTGATGATGACACCATCGTTGCATGGTGCATCGGTGAAGACGGCGAACAAGGCTATTGGCTCTATGATGCGTCAGGCAAAAATGAACCAACCAAACTCGAACACCCCACCTTCACCGGCGATGGTCACTGTACCTTCAGCCCCGATGGCAAGTGGATGCTCAGCGATACCTACCCGGACAACCAGGGATGCCGAGCCCTGTTTCTCTACCGATTAGCAGACGCTCACCGCGTTGAACTGGGCAGCTACTACTCACCATCACCGTCCGATATTGAAATCCGCTGTGACCTGCATCCACGCTGGTCACGCGATGGCAAACAAGTCTGCATCGACTCGGTTCATGACGGTTACAGAGGGGTTTACGTCCTACCCGTCTCATAAAAAACCGCTTACGTTATAGCAGTCTTTCGCACCTGAATTTCAAATATTCAATCCCATTGGGAACAAAACTAGCCTTTGCAGCGTTTGTATCCGATGATAGGATTGTATGCGTATGCGGATTTTATCTGTCATCCTGCCCCTGCTTGTGGTCACTGCGGTGTTCATCGCTCCGCTGCAGATGGGTTGTTGCATGTCCGAAAAGACCGCACCAATTCAGCAAGTCCAGGAGCAACCATCCTCCTGCTGCACGATGAAGATAACCCAATCGGTCACGCAATCATCACACAGCACGGACCAACCACTCGCCCCCTGTCAGCCTCAGCGAAATGACTGCCCCCGCTGCACCCGCACTGTCATGAGCCATCATAGCTGTGATGCCGACCAGCTTGTCATCAGCCAACCAATCGAGTTGCCAACCCAGGCTGACTGCTTCGTCCTGGCTTTAAACACACTCACCTTGAATCAACCGCTTGCCCAATCTCAACCGTGGCAGGCAGCCGATAATCTCATCTCATCAGCTCCTGCGCGCACACTCTGCGCGCAACACTGCCTGCTGACCGTTTAATTTCCAGATAACAAGTCCGACGATCTGTCCTGCGTTATTCACCAGCAGCAGGGTTGGTTGTGTCGATATTCATGCATGATGCGACTGCCCACTTCTTATCAGGATTAAACCATGTTTCGATTCACTGTCACCAGCAGTTTGTTACTCACGTTCGCGTTGGCTGGCTGCCAATCACCATTGGATGATTCGCTTTACAGCCAATGGGAAAATGATCGGCAAACCACGGTCGGGCAAATCATTTCTCGCCAGCAGCAGCAAGACACAGTAACGCCCGACGCGCTGCCTGAACCGGCCACCCTGGACCAACTCATCGCGTATGCCCAAAAGCACAACCCGATGATCCAGGCTGCAAGCTTTCGCATCGAGCAGGCCGAGCATGGCATCATCCTGGCTAAAAGTCTGGACGACCCCATGCTCACCATCAGCCCCGTGGGCAACATGGCGCAAACCGCAGACGGCGAGGTCACGGCGATGGCGTCCATCAGCCAACGCTTCCCCATCTCAGGCAGGCTCACGACTCAAAGCGATGCTGCCAAAGAGCAAATCAAAATCGCAACCCAGCAACGTCGCCAAACACAATTGGCTTTGACACGTGATGTGAAGCAGGCGTACTGGAATCTGCAATTGGCAAACCAATCGCTAACCGTCTACGAATCACAGAAGCAGTTGATGCATCAAGTCCACGAGTCGGCTGACGCTTCCTACCGTGCAGGTCGCGCTGCCCAACAGGACCTACTGCGGCTTAACGTGGAGATCAGCGCCCTGGACAACCGCATCATTGCAACGCAGCAGCAAAGAAACTCTGCCATCGCGCGGATCAACAGCCTGCTCAATCGCCCTGCCGATGCACCTTTGACATTAGCAGACGTCGTAGCATCACCCGTGAATTTACAGTCCGCGGACACCTGGCAGAAACAGGCGCTCAATCATTCACCACAACTCAAGCAGATTCACCATGCCATCGCCCAGGCGCGTAAGCAACTCAAGCTCGCGCATCTCAAGCGTATCCCGGACCTGACGGTGATGCTCAACTACGCAGCCGTCGCGGATCACGGCACATCCATGGCAGCCAACGGTGATGATCAACTCTATGCTGGCATCGGGATCAATCTTCCCATCTGGCAGGAGAAACTCGAAGCGGGTGAAAAACTTGCCATCGCGCGCATCCGTGAGTTACTCAGCCAACTCATTGCTGAACATAATCAGTTGCAGTTTGCCATCGCGGACATGTATCAACGTGTTGAGGCCCAACAGAAACAGGACACGCTTTACCGCGACACCATTCTCCCCCAGGCCCAGCAGGTTCTCGACAGTTCACGCGTCCAGTACCGCTCAGGTCGCGGGCCATTTGCAGACTTGATCGACAACTGACAGAAGATGCTGGACCTCCAACTCATGGCGCATCGCAACCACACCCAACTGCAGCAGGACTATGCCCAGCTTCAATTCCTGGCTGCAGGCGATGTCCAACCAGCGGTAAACAAGCCCAAGGGGAACTGACGTTTCCCCCTTGTTTTCAAGGCTAATTTCAACATCAAACCTTTTCACACAGACAAGAGTGTGCAACATGAACACTAAACAAGACAACAAGAAAATTCCCAAGAGCATCCCCAT
>JBICHS010000046.1:0-3460 GCA_043101135.1 Phycisphaeraceae bacterium JB051 | reverse complement strand
TGGCTTTACGCTCATCGAATTACTCGTGGTGATTTCCATCATCAGCCTGCTCATTTCCATCTTGCTGCCTGCTCTGGGTAGCGCCCGTGATGCGGCTCATACCACCAAGTGTCTGAGTAATCTCAGGCAGATGGGATTGGTTCATTACTACTACGGCAATGATCATAAGGATGCCATCGTCTACCCGCGCATCCGAAATGGTTGGGATGGCAACCCCTACGGTTATGATTACATCTGGTTCCAGATTCTCTCCAAGTACACCAATGGCAAGGATGACCGCAGCTCTTCAACGCGTCATCTGATCTCCAAAGTTTTCACTGGTTGCCCCAATTGGAACTACATGCAAACCGACAGCTATCGCAGCGGCTACGGCATGGTGCAACGGCTCAAAACATCATCACTCGTCTCCGGTAGTTTCCACAACCTTCAGCACAATCGTGCCAAGTATCAGCACCCCATTGACAGCTACAACAGCGGGGCGGATCGCGAACCTTATGCACCGCCAAACACACCGTCATGGCGTTACCAGGACCTGCTGTTCCCCTCCAAACGCATCATCAACGGTGACAGCCAGGGCACCTATGTCGACTGTGGCAGTTCCGGTTGGTCATTCGGCTCACTGAGCAATGAAGACCCGACGCGCCATTCCAATGACAGTGCTTCGAATTACCTGTTTATTGATGGTCATGCTGGCACGCTCAATCCAGATGATGCAGCAACAGCGTACAATACGCCTGATTCCGCCAACTGATTTTTTTTTGTTGAACTTTTTTGTTAGCCCGAAAGTGTTTTGATTCATGTTGACCTCTGCCACGCCGTTACGTTTGAGACTGTCCTTGATGTTGGTTTTGCTTTGCAGCTCCTTTGCAATTGCAGCGCCCAAGGTCGAAGTGAAAATCACCACCGACCGATCCGATGGTGTTTACAAGCAAGGCCAACCCATCACGTTTAATGTCTACGCGACCCGTGATGGCAAGCCGATGACGGACACCGTGACGTATACCGTCAGTAAAGATGGTGCTACGACATTAGGGCAGGGCAAGATTGATCTGAGTAAACAACCCGCGGTGATTACAGCATCATTGGATGAACCGGGCTTCGTGAAACTCTTTGTCAACGTGCCGGGCCATTTGGACTATAAAACTAGGGAAAAACCGGCTGTCGCGGGGGCGGCCGTGGATCCGCAGTTGATCAAGCCCAGTCAGCCTGAGCCTGAGGACTTTGATGCGTTCTGGGAAGCCAAAAAGAAACTGGTTTTGGCAAGCCCCTTGAAACCAGTCCTCACGGCTGTTGAATGTAAACGCGATGATGTCTTGGCATTTGATCTGCAACTCAACTGCCCCGACGGACAGGGCAATCCCGATGGTGCGACTGTCTCAGGCTATTTTGCAATGCCCAAAAATGCGCAGAAGGGCAAGTGTCCTGCGATTCTTTTCCCCCATTCTGCAGGTGTTAAAACGGCATACATGAATAACCCCGTCGACCGCGGCGGTGCGGTGGGGATGATCGCTTTGGACTTCAATGCCCACGGTTTACCCAACGGCAAGGATAAGCCGTTTTACAACAATCTCGCCAAAGGGGAATTGGCCGACTACCGCGTGCGTGGTCGTGAAGATCGTGAGACCTACTACTTCCTTGGGATGTACATGCGTCTTTACCGCGCGCTGCAGTTCCTCAAGTCACGCCCCGAATGGGATGGCAAAACGCTCATCGTCTGGGGCTCATCACAAGGCGGTGGTCAGACCTTGGTCGCAGGCGGCTTGGATGATGATATTACCTTGCTGCTCGCCGGTGTCCCCGCCATGTGTGATCACGGCGCCATTGCCATCGGCAGGAAGTCCGGTTGGCCCGGTTTGTTCAAAAAGCTTGATCGTGAGAATGATAAAACAGCTTGGGACAATGTGCTCAAAACGTCGGGCTATTTCGATGCTGTCAACTTCGCCCGTCGGATCAAGGCGCCCATCATCATGTCCGTGGGTTTTTGTGACACGACCTGTGCGCCGACCTCGGTGTATGCAGCTTACAACGTGATCAACAGTGATAAGCAGATTTACCACGGCCTGGATATGCCACATAAGCAAAATAGTGACGTGTGGAATCTGTTTAAAGGTGCAGCTTTTGATCACGCCAAAAAAGCCATCTCCGCCAACCCGTAATTTATTGGCTCAATATTCCAACGCATCCTGATCGACGCGTTTGGGTAGAAATTGATTTGAATCATGCCTGCAATCTCCAGTATCGACATGATGGTGATCGGTGCGTATATGCTTCTTCTCGTTGCAGTGGGAGCAGTACTCAGTCGCCAGAACAAAGACACAAGCGACTACTTCCGAAATGGATGTAAGGGGACGTGGTGGCTTGTCGGAGCCAGCGCGTTTATGACCAGCTTCTCTGCCTGGACATTCACCGGCGCCAGTGGTGTTGCATATGATGCGGGCTGGAGTGTATTGATTATTTACATGACCAATGCGGTTGCGTATTTCGTCGGTGCCTTATTCATTGCGCCCTGGTTTAGACAGCTTCGTGCGATCACCGTGCCTGAAGTCATCGAGAAGCGTTTTGGCCATAAAACACAGCAGTTTTATGCATGGTTTAATGTGTTGACCAATCTCGTTTACGCTGCGTTATGGCTATATGGTCTTGCGATTTTCTGTTCCTCGGTGCTTGGCTATGACGAGTCGATTAACTGGGTGATCATCGTCGTCGGCGTGGTTGTGCTTCTGTACTCCACCAGTGGTGGTAGTTGGGCGGTGATGGCAACGGACTTTCTGCAATGCCTGATTCTCGTACCCATTACCATTCTCATGGCATACCTGAGTCTCAAAGCCATCGGTGGTTTTGAAGGCTTTAGTGCAGCAGTCAAAGAGCAGGGGCTTGAAACGTCATACCAAGTGATTAATGCTGATGGCTTTTTTGATGCTCATGCCTACACATGGGTTTGGGCTGGCGCGATGCTGCTTAAGAATGTCCTGAATTACAACACGCTAAATGCGTCCTATCGCTACTTTGCGGTCAAAGATGGTTTTGAAGCACGCAAGGCAGCGGCGATGGCAGGTGTGCTCATGGCGATGGGGGCTTTCATCTGGCTTGTCCCGCCAATGGTCGCGCGTTTGCTTTACCATACTGAAATTCAGGAGATGGCTATCTCCCATCCTGCTGAAGCAGCCTATGCAGTGATCAGCCTCAAGCTCCTACCCACCGGGCTCACAGGGATGATGGTGGTCGCGATGCTGTCCGCGACGATGAGCTCGATGGATAGCGGATTAAACCGAAATGCTGCAGTGGTCACACAGGATATTTACCCCACAATTCGCAGACTTTTTGGTTGGACGCCGCGAACGGGTGCTTCGCTATTGTTCATGGGCAAAATGGTGAGTGTGGCTTGTGGACTATGCATCATCTGTCTTGCGTTGTACTTTGCTCAGCGTGAAGGCAAGGGTGTTTTTCAACTGATGCTTGA
>JBICHS010000045.1:0-3824 GCA_043101135.1 Phycisphaeraceae bacterium JB051 | reverse complement strand
GTCTTTACCATCGGCTATTGACGGTGATTTTGTTTGATCGTTGCGAAATCGGGATTGTCTTATCGCATATTGTTGCTATTTTAGCACCATTGCAACATATTCCACGGAGAGGTTCATGTCCACGACACCCCCGAATTTGTTTGTCATCATGGTTGACCAGATGCAGGCCCAGTTACTGGATCAGGAGATTGATGCATGCCCAGTGCCCTTGCCGAATCTGCGGAAACTTGCCAGCACGTCGACACAGCTGACCAGGACCTACTGTCCTGCACCGATCTGCACACCCACGCGTGCCAGCTTCCAACTGGGCGTCCCAGTCTGGCAGCATGGCGTGCTGGGCAATGACCGTAACATGCCTGCCAACTTGCCCACGCTTCCCGAGCGATTGGTCAAACAAGGCTACACCACCAGCTACGTCGGCAAGTGGCACCTGGACGTCACCAACCAGCGCGGCTGGCAGCATCACAGTCTGGGCAATCGCAACAACGGGCACGACCATGGCTACTTTGTCATGGGTGGCATCAACGCGCCACATCAAGGCTCTGCAGACTATGCTGACCAAGACCATCTCGATGGCACCGTCTACACCGAATCACTCTCCGAACTACACCGACTCCAATCGCAAAACCAACCCTGGGCCTTGATGACCAGCTTCTACGGCCCACATGCACCGTACTACATTCCAAAGCGTTGGCATGATCTGATTAATCCCGAGTCGATCGACTTGCCTGACGACTTTGATGCACCCTTTGAAAATAAACCTGCCATCCAATCGGACTTCCGATGTCGAGCGTGGGGGCAGACATGGCGCAAGGATAAATGGCAGAGAATCCGCGCAGCCTACTGGGGCTATACCGCCATGCTCGATGACTTCGTCGGCAAGCTCATCTCTAAAGTCGATCAAGCAAATACAGCCATCGTCTTTCTCTCGGATCATGGTGAAATGAACGGTCATCAAAAAATGATTTACAAGGGACCGATGATGTACGAACAACTCGTCCACGTCCCATCCATCATCCATTTACCCGGTCAAACGCAGGCAAAAACTGACGTTCGACTTTGGCAAACGCAGGATATCACCGCAGCGTTATTACGTTTGGCTGGGGACAATAAACACGCGTCAACACTGCCCACACATGACTTGTTGAATGAAGCCCAAACCGGCCGCGATGTTGTGACCAGTGAGTTTCACGAAGCCAACTGGGTCAAACCCGTCGTTGAGCAGCGCGTGGCCATGTTGCGGGAAAAGCAGTACAAGTACGTCTTCACCGAAGCGCAGCAATGCGAGCTGTATGACATGGAAGCAGCGTTACCTGAAGTGGAAAATCTGGCGGTCAACCCAGCGTTTCAAGCACGCGTCAATGCAATGCATGCCAGGCTTTGTGATTTGATCCCGTGGGTGAAAGATGCTGCAAAACAAGGGTAATTATCAATCAAAGCTGTGATGCTCTCGAGTTATGGGGCGTCTTTGCAAGGTTGACACAAGACACAAGGCAACCCGTGCTGCGGGAGCGACACGGCTTTTTGCACATCGCGTAACGTCGTTACTTTTTCTTCACGTCTTTCTGCTTGCAGTCATCAGCCAACTGGCAATTTTCACAGTCAGGCTTGCGTGCATTGCACACACCACGACCATGCGAAATGAACAAGTGAGACAGCATCGTCCAGTTCTCCTGCTCAAACAGTGGCATCAGATCTTTCTCAATCTTCACGGCATCTTTGGTGTCGCGAGCATTGCGTAATAACCCCATCCGCCAAGCCAACCGGCCGACATGCGTATCGACCACCACTCCGACATTAATCCCAAAAGCATTACCCAACACGACGTTGGCAGTCTTACGCGCCACCCCAGGCAGGGAGAGCAAATCATCCATGTTTTGAGGGACTTTCCCATCGAAAGTCTCAACAATGCGCGTTGCAGCACCGAGAATATTCTTCGCCTTATTGCGATAAAAACCCGTCGTCCGAACCATCTCTTCAAGCTGCTCCTGCGTTGCCTTGGCCATCTTCTGCGGCGTTGGATACTTCTTGAATAACGCAGGCGTCACCATGTTCACACGCTCATCCGTGCACTGTGCTGAGAGGATCGTTGCGACCAACAATTCAAAAGCATTGCGATGATTCAAAGCACAATGCGCATCAGGATAAAGCTGCTCAAGCCTGGCATAAATTCTCTGAGCGCGTTCTCTGGTAGCCTTGGTCGGTTTGCGTTCAGCCATGAGTATGATGTCCTGCAGTGGGGTGTTCGGAAATGTCTTTGCGATCAGAGGGGTGATGGGCGCAGCAGCCTTCGACATAGGTTTCGCCACGCTCCCAAATCTCACGCTTCCAGATCGGCAGTTCATGTTTAAGTCGATCGATCAAAGCCTTGCAGGCAACGAACGATTCACTGCGATGCGGCGTGGCAACCTGAATGACGACACTGCCTTGGCCAGGTGCAACATCGCCTTTGCTATGGATCATCTGCACGGCATGAGCGTCGTACTGCTGAGCAATCTCATCGCACATGGCCTGCATCAGTTTGACAGCCATGGGCTCGTAGACTTCATAGCTCAGGTGAAGTAGCTTGCCGTATTCATCATGCACTTCATCGCGCGTGCGTCCGACGAAGATGCACTCCGCCCCGCAATCTCCGGGCCAGTTCATGGTGTCAATCGATACCGGGCCGTCACATATGGCAACATGAATTTCTGCTTGCATGGTGCGTATTGTAATGCAAAAGTGAGAATGCGATCCAAGACCGTCAAGCCAATGTTTCAGGTCTTGGCTTACGACTGATCCAAATGGCAGCAGCGATCATGACAATAGCAATCACCACCACGTGAATGGGCATGTGATTGGACTCACTGGTTGGATCAATACCCAACAGCTTGATGAAGTCGGGGTACTGGGCGCGGATAACCGCAAAGCCGTTATTCATAAAATGCGCCAACACGCCGGGCCAGATACTGCGACTCTGCCAACAGAGATACGCCAGGAACAAGCCCAAAACGAATGTGATCGCTAAACGGTAGACTAGAAAATGGAACATGGAAAATGCCGCAGCAGTGACCAGCAAAGCAAGCCAACGTTTGCCGTTGATCCGCAGTGAACTTAGGAGCATACCACGGAAGCACATCTCCTCGACCACCGCGGGAACCACAGCCATCACCAACAGCAACCACCACAAAGGTTGCTCTTTCATCAGCGCTTCCATTGGTGCTTGCTGCTTGATCAACGCTTCAGGAATCGGCAGGACATACTCCTGAAACGCGATGACCTCAGCACCAATCACCCACATCGACAAGCCCAGCAGTAAACCGCTCAGCCAATACTTGGGCAGCGTCTTTTCCAACGCCAAAGTTGGTTTGAGTTCACGTTTGAAATACCAGAGCATCAACGCCGGCAGGATCGCAAAAAAGACCGGCATAAGCACGGCGGTGTAACGCAGCACATTCACAAAGTCATGCCCAAAATGTTTCTGAAGCAGGTTCTGCACATAGAACCAAACAGGAAATAAAATGGCAACATACAGGCATGCCAACCCTGCTGAGGGGTATTTTCCCGCCCGAATCATGCGGCGGGAGAGTAAACTCTTGATCGAAGCGTTATCGGAGAACATGACGGCTTCGCGGCCGAACATCTGTGTTGCCAATGCGACCGCGCCACCGGCATAGAGACTCGTTGACAGCAGGACCATCATGATCTGAAAACCGGCCAACTGCGTACCCGAAAGCAAATCGCGGACGAGTAACACCATATTGCCTACAGGCAAAACAAGCATCGGACCCTGCAGTTGCGTGCCGGGGAGATTGGCAATCATACCGGGCATAAGCGTGGCCAGG
>JBICHS010000044.1:0-3797 GCA_043101135.1 Phycisphaeraceae bacterium JB051 | reverse complement strand
CAACGGCCCATTTGTGGACTACGTCGGCGAAGCCTTGCTCAAGGGGCTCGATTCACTCAAGCCCAAGCACCTTGCCCGACGTTACGCCAGCCGACTCGGTAGCAGGCATTACTATCCCGAACCCAAGAATGTCGTTTGTCTTCATCCTGAGCGGAAGCTTGATGGGGAGGCTCATGCAATTGCGTTGGGGTTGCATGAGGTCCTGCCGGGGATCAAGAAAAATGAGATGGCAGATCGCAAGGTTCACGTGATTTTGCTTGCTCCCAAGACCAACATGTACCCGCATCACAAACCCCAGACGATGGAGATTTACTGGGGGACCTATGACGCAGTGCCCAATCAAGGCATTTTCAAGCCCGACTCTTTGAAGTTCTGGCGGACCTGGACGCCGATGGTGTACCCGCTCAAAGCTGAGCATGCGTTGGGGGACTATCTCGTCGCCAAGCCGCAAATCGTCAAACGCGTCAGGCATCGTCGTCCCAATCACAAACCCACGGGCCCGCGTTACACCTACTCCTGGCAACCCACCGGCAAAGTTGCCCCCAGTGTGTTACAGACCCTGGACCATTGGCTCAAGACCTTGCCGAAGGATGATCTGGTGATCGTTGCCCATAGTCAGGGGACGAACATTGCCATGCATTTGTTGGCTCGTGGGTTGGGGTAAGCCTGCTATTAGCTGATCGTGATGTACCACACATTAGAAAACAGCGAGCCGGATCGTGTCGATCCGGTCTGAGCTATGCTCAGCTCTTTCATGTGATGTGACTTCGTGCAATCATCATCAAGCAGACCTGTGATCTGACCGGGCTGACACAGCCCGGCTTGCTTGTTGTTTGATGTCGAAATCCGTCTTTCAATCATGTTAAGATATGAACATGTCCGAGGATGTTGCTTATTTTCGCAATGACGCCTTACATATTTATGTTTTGTGCATTGCATATGGCTATTGCTTTGGGATTCTCTGGGCAATATTTGCAGTGCAAGGAGAAGTTGAAGCGATTGGATCACCGCTCGTTTTGTTTGTGATATCCATGGTCGTCATTCCAGCATCAACGCTGGCTTATCCAATCCTCTATTTGTCGATACGTGAAAGGCAATTGTTCACTGCCTCAGCAATCATATTGGGGGTGACCTGTTCAGGGATTGTAATCTTATCTCTGATTGAGGTTGGTTTTGGATTTTATGGATCGTTTGTGGCTTATGTCTTTTCGATTTGGTTAGCTCGTTGTTACAGTCCGAAGTTGGTTAAACCGGGATACTGTCTAAAGTGTGCTTATCCATTGCAGTTTTTGGATCAGCTAGAGTATTGTCCGGAGTGTGGCCATCGAATCCCTAGATTAGGGGCATGCGAAAAGATTGGGCATAGGGATGATGACCGTATTGCGTCACAACTCAATGAGAAACCTGCCAATCTGCTCGATCGCGAATTGAATGACCGCATGAATAAAAACTGATTTGCTTGTCGGGAGGATCTCGATGAACAATACCATTCAGTCAATGCCAACAGCGAGCCGGATCGTGTCGATCCGGTCTGAGCGAAGACTGATAAGCGTATTGATTGCCGTGATGTTGCGCACGGATTTGTTCTGCGAAGTCGTAAACTGCTTTGCAGTTTCAGCGACACGTAGTGTCGCAGCTATTCTCTGATCGTTATGTTTTGCGATGTGTGATATGTCATAAATGACAGTCTCGCAATAGCTGCAATACTGCGTGTTGCTGTTTAAGCAAAGCTCAAAAATTGCGTTTAACATTGCGTTATGTGAACACTGCGTCGACACGACTTTTTCTTATACACATCTTTACCCGCCAGGAATTGTCGTTCGATTAGAAGTTGAACACGAAGGCACGAAGGTCACAAAGAAAGACAGAAAAAGCCAATTTTTGTTTGCTGATCAAGCAAAGAACCGCACGAAGTAAGCGGTTGTCTTTGGGGCTTCATGATTAAGGCAACCGCTTACTTCGTGCGCGGCTCTTTGAGGTATCCATTCTTAAAAAAAAATCAATTGCCTTGTCTTCGTGGCCTTCGTGCTCTTCGTGCCTTCGTGTTAAAACAAGATCCAACAACAAGCCCAGCAACTTGATTCATGGATACTGGGCAACAGATGACAGCGATGCATTCAAGTGAATTGTGTATAAGGGGAAGCCGACACGACGCGGCTCGCCTGCGTGGGCGTTAATGTGATCGTCACACACAAAAAAACAAACAAACTCTCCCACATGGCGTATTCGGCGCATGAAAAAAGGCTGACTCGATTGAGCCAGCCTTTTTTGATTTTGTATTTGGTCGTTTCGTTTGAAACTTCCGGGGAGCGAAAGATTTATTCTTCGCTTGCGCCGGTTTCGCCGACTTGGTAGCGGACGAAAGCGGTGATCTTGCTGCCCTTGGGCATGAAGTCGCGGATGGGCTTCTTGGCGTCCATCTCGGGGAGATAGATCTGACCCATCAGGGAGTTGTCATCAACCCATTTGCGGAGCTTGCCGGTAGCAATCTTTTCTGCGATTTCATCAGGCTTGCCAGAATCCTTGGCTTCCTGGATGGCTGCCTGCTTGGCTTCTTCAACCTTTTCAGCGGGCAGTGAGTCCTGGTCGACACCCATGGGGGTGGGGACCGAAGCGGTCACGTGCATGGAGATGCCGGACATGAGCTTCTCGTCAAGGTCACCTTCGCCAGCCACAACCGAACCGGTCTTGCGGTCGAAGTGGACATAGCCACCAACTTTGGAACCCACGAGCTTGATGCCACGGGCGAAGCTGATGTTTTCCTTGGTGGTGATACGCAGGTTGTCGACCAGTTCGGTGATGCCTGCGGAAGCTTCGGTGGTTTCACCTTCAGCACCAGCCAGAACGATGTCAGCAATCTTCTGAGCTGCTTCGACGAAAGCGTCGTTGCGAGCGGTGAAGTCGGATTCGGCTTTGAGTTCGATCAGAGCCACGGCACCGTCACCCTTGGCAATTGCCAGAGCGCCTTCGCCAGCAGCACGATCGGTGCGTTCATCCATTTTGCCTTTGAGCTTTTCACGCAGAATTTCGATGGCCTTGGCGCTGTCGCCGTCGGCTTCTGCCAAAGCTTTTTTACATTCCATCATGCCCACGCCGGTGCGTGCACGCAGAGCCATTACGTCTTTGGCGGAAATCGCCATAGTTTCGTCTCCTCACAAGAGTGTTTTGGTAAAAAGTACGTTCCCGATCACTTGGTCGCGTCATTTTCAAGACCCAACCGAGCGAGACATTCTAGCAGGATGCCTCATTCACTGGGGCGAATCGGGGACTGCTTACGGAATATCAACCTTCGGACTTTTCGGCAGCAGCTTCGGCAGGTGCAGCTTCCGGTGCCGGGGCAGCAGCCTTTTCAATGGCTTCGGCTTCGGCGGTCGCTTCTTCACTTGCACGGAACTGGGCACGGCTTGAACGCTTACGCTGTTGTTCGCCGCCTTCTGAGTCCTTGCCTTCGTTCTGGATCGCACGGGCCTGCTTGCCTTCCTGGATGGCAGCACACAGAGCACTGGTCACCACTTCGATGGCACGCATGGCGTCGTCGTTACCGGGGATCGGAATGTCAGCCATATCCGGATCAGAGTCGGTGTCGATCAGACAGATGGTGGGGATGCCAAGCTTGCGAGCTTCCTTGAGTGCATTGGATTCGCGGTTGACGTCGATAACGACCATACAACCGGGAAGCTTGGACATACGACGCAGACCATCAAGGTTGCGTTGGATTTTGGTCTTTTCGCGGCGAAGCTGGGATTCCATCTTCTTGGAGTACTTGTTGATTTCGCCGGATTCTTCCAGACCTTCGA
>JBICHS010000043.1:0-11914 GCA_043101135.1 Phycisphaeraceae bacterium JB051 | reverse complement strand
TGGTGGGTTCGATGATGTGCGTGCCGTCTTTGATCAGGCCGGACTTCTCAGCGTCTTCGATCATGGCGCGGCCGATGCGGTCTTTGACGCTGCTCATGGGGTTGAAATACTCAACCTTCACGTAGACGTTGGCAGCACCTTCAGGGACCACCCGGTTGAGCTTAACCAGGGGGGTGTCGAAGGTGGTTTGGATCATATTGCTGTAAGTGTGTCCTCGTCCGGCGGTCATGGCGGTCTCCGATCTTTGATCTGGACGTATCGGTTTAATCAGTATGAGAGTAAATACTGTATCGGAGCAGGTTATTCCGGGCAAGGTTCAAAATTGGACAATGGGGATAGCTTGTGGTCAATACAAGACTTCACAGCAGGGCACGGTGAGCGGTATGGATGTCAGATCAGGCAGGTTTGGCGGTTGGATCACTCGCTGGCGGCTTCATGAGCACGTTTAACGAACTGTCGCATGGCGTCTGCAACGGAACTCGGATCATCAAGCATCACCCAGTAACCCGCGTCTTTAACCAGTGAAATGTTCAGTTCGTCAATTTTGGAGAGGTTGAGCTGGCGATGCCAACCCGCATCGTCGGAGATATTGGGCAGTTGCTGGCCTTGATCACCGATGATCACGTGGATGGGAATGTCCAATTCACCGATCCAGTCTGAGGCGTCATAGGCACGCTGGGTCGCGTTGAAGGACTCGCGGAACGTGCTGTGTGCGTTAAGCCAGGCAGCATGATCGCGGCGGCGGGACTCAAAGGCATCGAGTGCCTCACCGGCCAGCTGCACCGGGCGACGGTACTTCTTGGCAGCGGTCTTGTTCTGGGCATCCACATTGACGTAGCCTTCGACCATGCTCACGCCAAGCACTTGGCCGAAGTGACGTTGCGCGTGATGCAGGGCAACCAGCGCGCCTGAGCCATGCCCGACAGCCACGTGCATGCCCACGCCCAGTTGGGACAGGGACCAGTCGATGACCGGTTGGAGGTCTGCTGCAAAGTCGAATCGGATGTCCGGCCACTGGGTTTCACTGCGCCCGGGCAGATCCAGCCCGACGACGAGGTGATCTTTGGCCAGGTTTTCACAGACATCGTTAAAGTCTGCGACCGAGCCGCCGTTGCCTGGGAAGATGACGATGGCCGGCCCGTTGCCGCCGATGACAGCGTGGACTTGCCTTCCCGGACCAAATTCTACGTATCGACTCTCAAGCACAGATGTATCTCTTCCAACGTGTGCAGAAATGTCGGCGGACCCCAATGATGTCTGCCAAAGCAACACATGATACTAAAACTCATCGACTTGGGGAGCGTTTGGGGCATTTCACGGTGTGAAAGATGCATTTGTTGCACAGGGTTCTGAGTATGCAAACGTGATAAAAGGTTTACTGGTGGGGTTGGATTTTTTGTCGCAGGATTGATCGCCGGATGTTAAACCAATGCAAGGGCACAATACGACTGCATTCAAACCAACAGCGACGTGGGATGGTGATGGGGGTGGGTGTTTACGTGTTTCATCAAGGCAACCCGTGCCGCGGGAGCGACACGGCTTTGGGGGCAACATCACCCAACATTGGCCAGCGTGCGGATATACTGGTAATCTGTCACGCGTAGCAACATGGAGCGGATCACTTGAACGAATGGCCCTATTATTCAGCACCTGAAGATGCCCCTGCCGAACATGCCGGCGAGGTGTCTTCTCACGACGATCATGCCTCTTCGCATCACGAAGACAGCCCGGCAGAGGATCAGGCAGTCGATCAAATTGATGAGGAACAGGCCGACGAGATGCCCGAAGATACCGGCAATGACCCGGTTCCTGTTGCACCGTTTGTCCCTGCACCCAATCGCCCCAAAGAAACGCGCATCATCGCCATGATGAACCAGAAGGGCGGCGTCGGCAAAACCACGACCGCTGCCAATCTCGCTGCAGCTTTGGTCATGGAAGGCATGCGCGTGCTCACCATCGATATGGACCCGCAGGCTCACCTGTCATTGAGTTTCGGCGTGGAGATCGATGAGGAAAGCTACTCGCTGTATGACCTGCTTTCAGATGATGATCTGGAAGCTGAAGATGTGATCTGCGAAATCTACCCCGGCCTGACGCTGCTTCCCTCGGAAGTGAATCTGGCAGGCATCGAAGGGGAATTGGCGCCCAAGGTGATCACCGGCCAGGCCCAGCGCGTGCTCAAGGATAAGCTCGCAGCCACCCTCAGCGATGAGAACCCGGAAAAGCCCGACTTTGTCATCATTGACTGCCCGCCGTCACTGGGGTTGTTGACCATCAACGCGTTGACGCTTGCCAACGAAGTGATCGTCCCGATGCAGGCTCATTTCCTTGCATTGCAGGGTCTGAGCAAGCTGCTTGAAACGGTTCAGCTCATCCGCAACGGCTTTAATGCCAACCTCACCGTCTCGGGAATCATCCTGTGTATGCATGATGCCCAGACGATTCTGGCAGGTGAAGTCGTCGGTGACCTGCAAGCCTTCCTGGAAGGTTCACGCGATGCAAAAGTGCCCTGGCAAAACGCGGTGATCTACCAGCCCTACATCCGGCGTAACATCAAACTCGCTGAAAGTCCGAGCTTCGGCAAGACGATCTTCGAGTACGCCCCCACCTGCCCCGGCGCCCGGGATTACGAAACACTCGCCCAATCCGTGCTGGCACAGTCGGTGACGGGGTAAGTCCACTCACATTGAGCATTTGCTAAAGCCGTGATCCTCCCGGGGCAGGGTGTTGTGTGTTGTATTGCAAGTTTCGACCCGTACCGCAGGAGAGGTACGGCTTTTTGATGATCACGATATTCGTAAAAACATGAATCGACCCCGATCTTGCCGATACAATCTTGACGATGGATCGCATGCCAGGCCCTGATGGGGATAATCCGCAATTTGATCATGACCCCTTGCTGGCCCGCATGGTGTTGCTGATCTATTGGCCACTTTTGGCTGTCGCGACCCATTGGCCCAGGCTCAATCCGCAGATCGCGGGCAGGTCCATGGGCGATCTCTATCTGGATAAGCCGATCCATTTCCTGGCCTTCGGACTGCTTGAAGGGTTGGTCTTCCGGGCGTTACCCATGGGTCGGGCCTGCAGCCTTCGACTGAATCTCTTTGGCAGTATTCTCATCACCACGACCTATGCCTACATCGACGAGTACACCCAGGTTTTCACGCAGCGACATCCCTCCACGACGGATCTGCTGTTTAACATGCTGGGGATTCTCGCTGCGATGGGACTCAGTGCTGCTCGGGTGCGTGATGATCATCCATCGCCACCGGACAACACGTTTTTGGCAAGGCTGTCGATCATCGCCATCATGCCGCTGATGATGCTTGCCGCCTTTGTCCCCAATTTCACGTTTGAAGCGCCCTTCGGCTTGCCGATGGGTCCTGTGATGGGTGATGAAATCGAGATGCGTGGCGATCATGTGGTTCACATCTTTGGCGCGTTCATGGCAACATGGCTCTTGGCATGGGCGATGCCGCTGGGGCGTAAACGTCCCAGACTCAGTGTGGTTTTTGCTGTGCTGGTCGTGTTTCTGTCAGGCGTGGCCGTGGAGATGGTGCAGCGTCACACCGGTCGTGGATATGAAATGAGTGACATCGTTGCCCATTGCACCGGCTCACTGCTGGCGATCCTCACCGGCTGGGGGTATCTGATCGCCATCTCAGAACATCAGCCTCAAGGCGTGGTGGATCTGCGTGATGCGGATGATGCGAGTGACACAAGCGGAACTTGCACCGGATTCACATCCGGTGCTCAACAAGACGGTACCCCAAAGGAAACTTCCGGGGCTTCCGGGGGCGGGGGGGTTGCGCGGCATGCTCGGACGGTGATGGGGATGACGATTCTCAGCCGGTTTACGGGGTTGTTCCGTGACTCGATGCTTGCGTCACTTTTTGGGCTTGGGCCGACAGCGGTAGCGTTTACCATGGGCTTTTTGATCCCCAACCTGTTTCGCCGCCTCTTTGGCGAGGGCGCTTTGTCTGCTGCGTTTATCCCGCAGTACACCACGTTGCTTCATGAAGACCGTAAGCTTGCAAGGCGGTTTGCCTGGGCGATGGTGAGTCTATTGATGATTGGTTTAAGCGTCATCGTGTTGATCACCGAAGCGGTGTTGTTTGGCTTACTCGAAGCTGGGACATGGTCGGACACGACGGACCTGACGCTGCGATTGGTGATGGTGATGATGCCGTACATGCCGCTGGTGTGTACGGTGGCGTTGGTGGGCGGGATGCTGCAGGTGCATGGCAAGTTCGGCCCGACCGCTGCTGCACCGATTTTGCTGAATATCGCCATGATCGGGGCTGCGGTCATTGGGCATTTGTGGGTCGGTGCTGAGCGTGGCGTGTACCTGGTCGCGGTGTTCGTGCTCGTGGCAGGGGTGTTGCAACTGCTTTGGCAGGTGGCAGCGGTCTGGCGTGATGAGCCGGGGACACTGGATTTTGCCAACACACGCAAGCCGCTTAAGGCGGTGATGCTCACCATGGGGCCGATGCTGTTGGGCTTGGCGGTCTTCCAGATCAACTCGGCCATGGACATGTTCATCAGCTACGGCTTCAGCTCCCCGCCCCCGGAAGCTGGGGCGACGGAACAAACCGTCATGGCGATGATCGCTGGCAAGAAGCTTTATTATCCAATCCAGGCTGGCGCGGTGGCCGCTTTGAACTGGTCCCAACGGCTCTACCAATTCCCGCTGGGCGTCTTCGGCATCGCAGTGGCAACGGCGATTTTCCCGGCCTTGGCCAGGTGTGCTGCGTCGGATCGCGCCGGCTTTGATCAGACTTTGCGCAATGGGCTAAGGTTGACCGTGTTCATCGGCTTGCCCGCCAGTGTTGGCTTGATCATGGTGCGCCTGCCACTGACGCGACTGATTTTCCAGTATGGCAAGTTCGATCTGGAAGATGCCTCTCGGGTGGCAACGATCCTCGTCGGCTACGCGATTGCAATCTGGGCCTACTCCGCGACCCATGTCCTCACCCGTGGCTTTTACGCGATCAAGGACCCCAAGACCCCGCTGAAGATCACCATGGTCAACGTGATGCTGAACCTGACGCTCAACTGTGTGCTCATCTGGTATCTGGGGGCAGCCGGTTTGGCGTGGTCGACAGCGATCTGTGCGATCTGGCAGACCTTCCTGCTGATCCGTGCGATGCGTCGGTACGTGAAAATGCCACTGGATGACGCGGTGCTGTTTTCGTGGTGTCGCACCCTGGTCCTCAGTGCGATCATGGGCATGGTGCTTTACCCGCTGATCAACCGGGTTGATCTGACCACCTTAAGCAGGCAGGAGTCGGCAGGCATGCTGACGGTCCTCGTGGCTGTCGGTGCAGGCGTCTATCTGGCGGGTGCCTGGGTGCTCAAATCTGACGAACTTCGCTGGCTACTCAAGCGTCAAGCGAGATAAGTCGGCTGATAGAGCGTTTTCACCCACCCAAATTAAATTAAATAGATCACACGCACATCTGGTACATTTTTGTAGCGGTGTTACAATTAAAAAGCATACTGAACGTTTGTGCTTTTTGTTTTGAATCAATCCTCATCTTGCTTTTCAGATGACTTTTACGTGATCGTTGTGGGGGAATTAACCTGACACGCGTGATTTCGTGCATTTGGGAGCCATTTAGGTTAATTCCAGGTGATTTGTGTAAAAAAGAAGACCTCGGCAGAGGCAAGGGGGGTCCAGGTTCAGTTTAGCCCGCCGAGGCCTTCTTTTGTTTGTAAGCTGAGAACTGATATCAGAACTCATGAAATTTTTAGACTTTCCAACATAAGTATCGGCAAGGATTTGTCAAAAGCCATATAGTATTATTACTAGTTTGTCGGGTTATTTTTGTCAAACATTCTCATTTTTATTAAATCGTGTGCATGAAAACAACAAGATTGTCGCTTCTAACTCTTTTGATGCTCATGTTTCATAGACAAAAGTTGTTGTTTCAAGACAGGTTAAGATCATCCGTAAAATCCCCGATTGATCTATTAGACGATTTGAATCATTTGTTCGATTTCAGGTCTGCGATGGTCAATTTTTTTGCTAATCACCTGCCTCTGGTGCATTTCTGAGCACGCTATGGGCTGGATGGGTTGGCAATTGGGTGATGTATGAACAGTCCCGTCAGCCAAAATCCGCATCTCTGGCGATTAGTACGTCGTTGGCGTCAAAGCCTGTCGTTCCGGCTGACATTCGCTCATCTGCTGGTTTTTGTGATCCTGATCTTTGCCAGCGTCACCATGATCTACACGATGCAGCGTTCTCTGCTTGTGCGTCAGGGACAGGACTATGCTGAACAGGTGGGTTTGCGCGTGGTCTCGGATCTCAACGGGGTGATTCTTCAAGCACAAAATCAAACACGCGTCCTGGCGGATTTGGCTCAGGTGGTTGAACCGGAGCCTGCGAAATATCAGAAGCTCTTTAGTCAGATCATCGTGCCCCCGGACATGAGCGATGTGGTTGCTGGTGGGGGGATTTGGCCCGAACCTTATGCCTTTGATCCATCGGTGCAACGCCGCAGCTTTTTCTGGGGGATGGAGCCTGACGGGTCACTCAAATACTACGACGATTACAACGACCCGGCTGGCCCCGGATACCACATGGAACACTGGTACATTCCCGGTCGGTACTATCCGCCATCAGCTGCGATTTGGTCCCGGTCCTACACCGATCCCTATTCCCTTGAGCCGATGGTTACCTGCACCGTTCCCATTTACAAAGAGCAACAGTTCAACGGCGTGGCCACCATCGACCTGAAACTCGATGGCCTTAACCGGACCCTGCTGCGGGCTGCCAACAGCATTGGTGGCTATCTGTTTGTGGTGGATCGTGAAGGACGCTTCGTTGCCTTCCCCAAGATGGACATGATCCGTCGTGAGCAGAAGGACGAAGCAGGTAACGCGCAAACCAGGTATTTGAATCTCAAGGATGTGACCACCCGACTCCCGGGTATGTCGCGCATTGCAGAGCTTCATGACGAAATGAACATTCGCATGATTCAGAATGCCCAGCAGAACATGCCCGGTTTCACTGAGCGTGTGGATCAACTCCAACGCAAGTATCCGACGTTGACAACGCAGCAAACGCAGATGCTCATTGCTTCGATGTTCGATCAGACCCAGGTCAAAGCATTGAATCCGCATCAGGTTCGCCGCATGACCTTGACCAGCATGCCGCTGATTGCTGAGCAGTGCATGGTCAGTGTGTTTCACATGCCTCGGACCTACTGGAACGTGGTGATGGTCGTGCCGGTTTCGACGTTCACCAAGCCGGCGGATCAGGCATCGAATCGTTTGGCGATCTGGTTTGTTGGCATTCAAGCTTTCGTGATGTTGATCCTGCTTCTGTTTGCCCGTCGTCTGGTTCTCAAATCGCCGCGACAACGTGTGATCCGAGATGTCCTGCTCAAATGGGATCGCAAATCCGACAAGCAACTGGCGGATGACCTGGATGAGATGAGTTCGTCCATGAAGCAGATCCGCCACCTTGTCCGCACGCAAACACCCAGTGCCAATGGTCAGACGCACGCCATTTACGTCAACACGGACATCCAGCGTCTGGTTCACGATGTGCTTGCCATTGATGCTGAAGAAATGAACCTCAAGAACATCCAGACACATGTGCAAGTCAGTGTCGAGCAGTTGATCAAGGTCGATGCCTATCGTCTTGCCCAGGTTCTGACCAACCTGATGACCAATGCCCGACATGCCCTGGAGAAAGTCGGTGATGATCAGCGTCGTCTGCATATCTCAGCCCATCTGATCGACAACAGTATCCTGCAGATCACCGTGCATGACACCGGCTGTGGGATCGATGAAAAGCAATTGCCCAACATCTTTGAGCATGGCTACACCACCAACCCCTCTGCACGCGGTGTGGGACTTCACTCGGCAGCCTTGGCGGTTCGTGAACTCAATGGCAGTATCAATGCTCACTCCGACGGCAGTAACAAAGGCTCGACCTTCACCATCAGCATTCCCGTCGAAGTTCAGCCAACGATCAATCTCATCTCCATGGATTCCTGAATCAGGATAGACGCGTGATCCATGTATATAGCCGAGTCATTCTGGCTCGGTTGTGTTCTACTTTATGCGTTCAGACCCATGATGCTTCACTTCGGTATTCAGCGCATCTGCAGACTCACCATCAATGGCAGATGATCCGAGCCATGACTTTGCCCCAGCGACCGGTCGGTGACGATGAGCGTGTCCGTGGTCAGGCAGTGGTCAATGGGAATCTTGCCGATCGGCCCACCATCTGCCGGCCAACTTGCACCAACACCATAACCTTGCGCCGAGTTGTGCAAACCGGTCTTGTAAATCATCTGCCGAAAACCATTGGACCATGGCGTGGCATTTAAATCACCGATGAGCACGGTGGGCATCGTCTGTGCATTGATCCAATGGGCAGCTTCCATTAACTGCGTATCACGCACGATGGCGTAACTGGATTTGTAAGGCGGCAGGGTATGCAACGACATGATCGCCAGCGGCTGATCTTCCCATGTCAGATGCGCGGTGATGGCGGGAACCTGGGCACGGCCTTGCGTGATGTCCTCGCATTGGGTTTGATCCACCGTCAGGCCTGCATCATTGCGGATCAACATGCCGATGCCGAAGCTGTCATAGCGTGGCGTAGAACAGATCATGGTGTAGTCGGGCATCTGCCGCAGCCGTTCATCCATACGGTGATGCAGCTCCTGAATAAAGACGATATCGCGTTTGGATTCAGAGATGTACTGAGCCATCCCGTCGTAGTCCTTGTTCCCCACGTGGACGTTAAAATGCATGATGGTTAATTGGGGCTTGGTGGCATCCATCGCATCAAGAGTCGGCCAGTACATGGGTAAAACCGTCAACAGGTTCACCACCACGCCGATGAGATACAACGCTGCCAACCGTCGATGCTTCAGATACACCAGCAGCAGACACACCACCGTCAGAACAATCAGATACTGAAACCGAAAATGAGCCAGTAAATCCAGTGTCCAATGCAGACCGCCAAAGAATCCGAGAAATGTCGCGATGAACGGCAGGACACCAATGACCTGCAGTAACCCCAGCAGACTCACGTCGGAAAACTGCCGCCTCAGTCCCGTGGCTTTTTCCGGTTTGGCATGTTTGTGAACAGAGATATCACCGACTTGCGATTCGCTAATGGCATCTGACATGTTGACTCCCCGAGATCCGACGACTGGTAACAAGTACATACGAGACAGATACAGAAATGCGATCTCTTAATACTCAAACATACCCCAGACGCTTATGCAAGTTTCAGTCCCCAATGGTTACAAAGTTTTTAAAATTCATTCGCTCAGATGCGCCTGCGTTCGTCGAATATCAAGCAATGATGTTACGTTCAGCCCAAGAGCCGCGCACGAAGTAAGCGGTTGGTTTGTCTGTTTTTCTGCTTACTTCCTGCGCGGCTCTTGGGTAACTAAAATGATCAGCCTGTTTTTACGTTGAGCGCTTTGCGTCAGGACTTCCTATATTTCCATCCCTCTTTGAGATATGATGGCAGTTTGGAAGTCAGAGAACCGAAGGGGACACGGGGCCGACATGCAGCAGAATCTCATTGGACTGTGGCATTTTGATGAAAACAGCCGACACCTGGCAGGCAACGCGCTGGTCAACGGCTCGCCGCTGTCGATCCATGGTGCACTGCGGACCCCACGTCGATTCGGCCAAGCCTTGGAACTGCGCTTGCCCGGCGATCGTGCGACCGGCAAAGGGCCGGGGCGTTTACGCTGTGGCAGTATCTGTTTCTGGGCTCAAATCAACGGTGGGCGGGGCCAGGTCGATCTGTTGAATCTTCAGGGCATGATCCAGATCACTGTGGACCTTTCGCAAGGTCTGGCATTAGTCGTCAATGTCGATGATCGTGTTCTTGTCAGCCAGACACGCATGACAACGGCCCAGTGGCATCATGTCTGTGTCACCTTCAACCCTGATGGTGTGATTCTCTATCTGGATGCCAAACAGGTTGCCGCTTCGCAGATGCCCTTTGCAGGTTTGTCAGTGAGTTCCTCACGACAGAACTATCTGCAACTTGGCCCATTGACGCCTGCAGCAGAGCCTGTTGTCATTGATGAGCTGGCACTCTTTAACATTGACCTGCCACCTGCTCATATCAGTGATGTCATTCATGGCACGCTTGAGCCAACGTTACCCAATCAGAAAACGCATGAACCGTCTGAGGTCGATGCCAGTGATTTTATAGATCGTGATGATCCGACCTGTGGGATTCAGCATGCCATTAACGCGCTGGGGCCTGCAGGGGGAGTTGTCTCACTACCCATGGGGCGGTTCACGCTGCGTCAAAGTCTGCGGCTAAACAGTCGAACCCTTCTCAAGGGTGCAGGCTTCACGACATCGCTGCAGGCATCAGGCCCGGTGAGCACGCAGTTGATGACCTCCGCTCAGATCGGGACCGATCGCGTGCAGGTCGAAGATCCGTCACTGCTTGAAGTCGGTGATGATGTGATGATTGCCAGTCCTCAACAGACCGGTTGGCAGGCCACCCGCGCTCGCATCACACGCATTGATGGTCAGCGCCTGTGGCTGGATCAACCCTTGATCATGGCTTACGACGCCAACACGCCGACGATGGTCTGTCACTGGTTCCCGCTGATCACCGTGCTGGGGCAGTCTCAGGTGCACATTTCGGACATGCATTTGCTGGGCAATCAGAATGCCATCGGTGATGCGCCGTTTGGCCCGGATCATGCCTGCTGTGCGATCCAGCTGATGGGCTCGGATCAATGTGTGATTCAGAACGTCACCGTCGAGGACTGGTCGCATGACGGGATCGGGCTCTTTGACAGTCGCTTCTGTCGCATCCAGCAATGTCATGTGCGCAACAGCCTGGGACACGGCATCCGCGTCGGTGATCAAAGTGCAGGACATTGGATCATCGGCAATCACTGTCAGCTCAACGGCGGGGTGGGGATTTATCTTTCCTCGCAGACCCAGCCGTGCATCGTCAGTGAAAATGTGCTGACGTACAACAAAAAGGGTGGCATAGCCACACGCACCAACACGCACCAGATCAAGACCAATCTCGCCCCGCCGGTGACCCCGCTTTCGTCAGCTGATGCACCGGGCGTGCCTCAGAATGTTGAAAGTGTGTCGGAGAACATTCTCATCGCCCCTGCCGCCAGGACGAAAAAGAGTAAGTCCAGTTACAGCAATGAGCACATCAGCGACGCCGGTTCGGCTGCCGCAGCAAGGCACAATGAAAATTCGGTGTCCCGTCGTCTGCGTGGACTCGATGCTTTTGATTGATGACGGGGGGAGTGTCATGGTGTTGTCATTCTCGACATACCAATCGTTAGATCTGTTTCGGGAACTTATTCCGCAGGGACTAGCCACTAGCGACCAGGGACTAGGGAAAAGGCAATAAGACAATGAATCAAGGGCTCGACGAATCATGAGCCCTAGTCGCTAGTCCCAAGTCCCTAGTCCCTTTTTTGAGCAAGTTGAAAACATTTACTGCAAATGCTCTATCTCCTCTCAAAGTGAAATAAAACATCGCCTGCAAATGTTATTTTGTTATCGTTTGTAAGCCCTGACGCATTCTGCATGTGTCAGGCTGTTGTATTCGTCCAGCTTGATTAATCAAACGTCTTTGGAGTTAAACCATGAACACATTGGATGCCATCCGTCAGCGTCGCGCTGTTAAGCATTATGATCCGAACCATGAAATGTCCGACGAGCAGATCAAGGAATTGATTTCGCTGGCGATGCTCTCTCCTACTGCGTTTAACATTCAGCATTGGCGGTTTGTCGTCGTCAAGGACAAAGCTCAACGCGAAGCAATCCGCGAAGCGGCATGGGGGCAGGCACAGGTCACCGACGCCTCAGCTTTGATCGTGATGTGTGCTGACAGCAAGGCCTGGAGCAAAGACGCAGCACGGTATTGGAAGAATGC
>JBICHS010000042.1:0-10600 GCA_043101135.1 Phycisphaeraceae bacterium JB051 | reverse complement strand
TTTGAGATTCTTATCCAGCGTAAAAGTCAACGTCCTGTTTTCATAAGTAAAATCAACAGGTGTCCCGGTTCGCAGATGTATGAGACTGACAGGTGGGTCAATGTCTTTGAGTGTAACTTGATCGAGAAACAGCCAATCCAGATGAAGGTAATAGTGATTGTCTTTGCAAGTCACAGGAACATTGCAATCTTGCGGCCACTTACATCCCTTCGTCCCTCGCACAGACTCACCGCTGTGCGTCATCCACTGGGCCAGTTGATCCATGCGATGATAAAAAGCAGTGGGCAATTCACCATGCCCATCGGGCCCGACATTAGGTAGGAAGTTGCCATCCCATGATCGCACTTTGGAAAGCTCTGCCAACAACCAGCCCATGGGTTTATAACACTCATGATTCAAATATCCCCAGGCGCCGTTAGCAAAGACATAGCAAAGCTCCCACCACTGGTCTTTGCCAAAACGTTCTGTAGGAAAGCGACATTCAGGCGTATTGAAATCACCGTACCCATGCCCACGCGGATTGATGAGAATCCCCGGTTGTAGCTGGCGTATCTCATCAATGGAAATGGTTTCTTCCTGACGTGGCAAACTGCCATCGAACCAGATGATGTCGATCTTACCGTATCGCGTTAACAGCTCTGTCACCTGGCCTCGGACGTAATCATTGAACTGATCTTCGCGCTTGGCTTGCTGCTCATCGCTGAGGTGAGGTAGCGTGATCGGTTCATGATCCAAGCCCAACGGCGGACTGTCGGCACCGTAGTTAAAGGACATATGATGACGATGCCAATACCAATCCGGTGGTGAATAATAAAAGCCAACCTTGATGTCATGATCACGGCAAGCTTTGACATAGTCGGCCAACAGGTCACGAGCGCCCATGTAATTTTTCGTACTAAAATCACCGTACTCACTGGGCCACATAGCAAAGCCTTCGTGATGCTTTGTGGTGATTACCGCATATTGAATCCCTGCCTTTTTCGCAGCCTTCATCCACTTGTGTGGATCATACCGATCAGGATTAAAGTCTTTGGCCTGATCCCAATAATGTCTTGGCGTCATGTTCGCCCGACAGGCAGGTAAGCCATAGTTCTTGACATGTTCACTGGGTTGATGTGGTGCATTCATCATGCCCCACGAAAGATCACACTGCCCTTTCACACTGGAAAGCCCCCAATGCAAAAACAAACCCAAGCCGGCGTCCGCAAACCACTGAGCATCTGGATGCGTCGTCCGCTCAAAAGCATCATGCGGCTGGTTCTCCTGGTTACCAATGATCTGGTGTTGCGATGCAACTTCTGCGGTCTTCTGAGCAGACATGTATCAACTCCAATTCACAAGACGAAATAGTCCAGGTGCCAACTCACCATGGCACAATCATCGTATTGCAGGTTTATGGTTCAAGCGTGATGGCGACTACGCATAACGTGCTTTGCGGGGCAGATCCGAGAAGTCGCATGGAAGTTACGGTCCATTGCGGATGTGGGTTGATCATGTTCCATGCATATTGATAAACCGTCACGGGACGCGGTGCTTCAAAACGCGCACGGCGACTCCAGGCAATACGCCCCTGCGATAACGGGATGGCATGCGTCAATGTCCCGACATGTTGGCCACAGACAATCGGCAACTCAGCGGTTTGACCGTTGCTGTAGGTCAGTTGCAATTTCCCTGCCATCATGCCCGTTGGCGTCTTATCACGCACAGCCCCCAGTAACCAGATCGACTGCGTTGCCACAGCGGGTATTGTGATCTGCACGGCGGGATCAGCGTCTTGCCCGACTACCATCGCGGCCTTGCCATCATGTTGCTGCGGGTCGGTCAACGTGAATGGAACGCCTTCACTTTCAATGGTTGGCGTGAAGGTTTCCATGGGTTGAGGGACATGCAACACAGGATCAACCCCCGTGCGATTCACGGGAAAATACGTTAAGTCCGGGCCGCCGCCAAAGACATTTTGATACCCGCGATTGACTGCTGCTGCCAGATTCAATGTCTGCCAATTCGTCTTACGGTTGGACTGATACCCCATCGCAACGCCTGCGTTATGCAGCATTGTGCTGACGATCCGACCGCATCGCTGAGGCATGGCGATGGCCATCTGATCCCAACGCAATTGGCAGGCAATGAGCTTTGCCCCGTTGGCTGATTCATTTACCCAAAGCGATGCGGGAAACAAACTCGCGGAAGCATCACTGCCTGCAAAAATCTGTTCAACGATCGGCAGTGAATCTTTGCCATGCCGTTGCCAGTAAAAATCATCGTTGTCCAAACCGGCGAGTAATGTTTGGTTTTGACGCAGCGAAACCATTGCCGAAGCCTGGGGCTTGATCTGGGTATCCATTGCCAACGCATCGCACCAGGCCTGCGTCGGGCGTTGGAGCCAGACATGTCGGCCTTGAGCAAGTTGCTGTTTGACCTGTTGTAAAACCTGCGGATTAATCGTCTGCTGTGACGCATCAACCATTAACATCCGAGGTTGGTCACCTGGTGCAAACTCAGTGAACGGGATATGCAGATTGGTCAACGCCTGCGAAAGTGAGGCATTAGTGGTTGCTGCGACTGCCAGGCGACCGGTCGCAGTATCCACTGGCGATGGCATATTGATCAGGCGATGCAAAAGTTCATTGGCTGCGGGCTCCGACGCTGCTTTAGCCAACAATGGCATCTGACAGATCACGTACGTTCCCTTGCCACGCATCAGGCGTAACATGGCAACGCGTGTCAGACCACTTGGTGAGCCGGTTGAAAGAATGATCTCAAACGCACCACGTTCGGGCTTTGCCATCGTGTGACTTGCCACCAATGTGTCCTCGCCCCACAAGCCGGTTGCGTTGTCGGTCAAGCCCTGCATCAGGACATCATCCGGCCGACTGATAAACGCAAAGCAGGCTTGATGTTCATCATCCAGTTTCAATGACGCAGGCAACCAACTCCTGGCAGGTGCTGCGATCCATGTCACATCCAAGCCTTCAGCGACAGCCTGATCAAGCATCTGCCCCTGTTGTTTGGAAAGAGCAATGCCTGCAAGTAACAGGCGTTTGGGCATGGCTTTCAAGGCTTGTTCCAGAGAATCAAATCGCTGGCTATCCAATGACGATATCGGCAACGGCCCCACGATCGCCCAGTCACTGGCATTGATCACCGGCTCAGGCGTTGGGAAAAGCGTGTAATCATACATGCGATCACACAGCACAGCATTGTCATCCGTGACCAATCGCAATTGCCACTGTGCCGGCGTCACCTTCTGGACGGTCGGCATGGGAAGTGACATCGTCATGACATGACTCTTCCCAGCAGGCAATTGGAAATGCGCGGTCTTGTTGGTGATTGCTTTACCATCAACAAGCAATTGACTTTCAAGTCGGACGGACTGGTTTTGGAAAAGCTGGTTATAGACACGCAGCGTGCGTTCAACCGTCTGAGCAGAAGCAAACGTGCGATTGACCTCATCAGTCGCGATCAGGTAATCGGGCATGACCTGCCCCAGCGGGATGTACTTTGCCCCCTTGGGTCGTGTCTCACTAAGTCCCCACGGATTCCAGACCGCGACGCCTGCGCGGTAGTAGCCTTGGGCGAGCATGTGATAGGCATCGTAGGTGACCTGCGCTTCCGTGGCTGGATCATAAGCACGGTTGCCCCCCCACTGCGATGAGCCGTATGGCGAACGCATGCAGTACGGGTCGTACATGTCTTCCCCGAGCATGATGGGCTTACTGCGATCCCATGCGATCGCCTGCCAGGGCAGTCCGCCTTCCAGCAGCCAATTGCGGGTGGTCGGGATCATGTTATTGATCTTGAAAGGTTGCCAGGCGTAATGGAAATTCAACGTTGGTGCAGGGCCTGCATTCCCGCGCCCGCCAAGGTCATTTTCCCCGTCAAAGGTCACGGTGCGGGTCGGGTCCAACTGCATGACATCCTTGCCCAGCTCGTTAAGCCATCGATCCACCCAGGCGCCTTTGCGATTATTCTGAGGCATATAGTTGGAACCAAACTCATTGCACAACACCCAGTATGCAACCGACGGATGATTACGCAGCAGACGCGTCATCCCCATCGCATGACGACGAGCGCGCGGCCAAAAGTCATCAGCCACATCATGGCCACGCGGCTCATTAATCGCGGACTCCGGCGAGATGAGCCATCCCATCTCATCTGCCATACTCACCAAACGCAAAGACGGCCCGCCATGCAAACGCGATCCGACATAACCAAAGCTGCGAAGCGTCTTGACCATCGAAGCAAAGGTCTGCTCCTGCATGGTCGAGAGATAGGGGATGATGGAGTTGCGTCGATGCATGTAAGGCACATTGTTAAAGAGCATCTGCGAACCAACAACGCGAATCTCGCGAAAACCCAGGCGTTGAACATAGCTGTCCAAAGTCTGTGTGTTTTGTGTGATACTGATTTGCAGATGATACAAATGCGGATCATGCGGCCACCACAGTCTGGGGTTATCCCAGGCGTCCCAAAGCGTGATCTGTTTTTGACTGTTGGGTTCAAGCGAATGTGTTTGCGATGCGTGTTGGAATTGCCCATCACGCGTCTTTGCAGTGATTGTGACCTGACGGGTTTGGTTGGAAGTATTGTTGATTGTTAATTGCGTTCTCAGGCGTGGCTGATCATCAAGCGTGGTCTGCACGACGACGTCGGAGATAAAAACGTTGTCATGGGCTTCGAGGTGAACGGGTAAAGGAATGCCGTTGAACTGCTGGTAAAACCAGGTCCACCCCACGGGCTGATGCGTGCCATCGACACCAGCAACGCGTGACGACAATACGCCAATCGCAATACGGTTTTGCTCGCCGGGCTTAATCGCATCAGTGATGTCCATGGCAAAAGGCAAAATGCCCTCATCACTGTGTCCAACAGGCTGACCGTTCACGAGGATATCGCATTGATCCGTCACGCGTTCGCAGTAAATAACCACGCGCTTGGATGACCAGTCTGCAGGAATATCAATATCACGAAAAAACCAGGCACGCTGCCCCGCCCGGGCGACCGAGTTAATCAGGGATGCATGTTCACCGGGGACGAGCACCATCTGCGTTTCATCGACCGACTGCGGGAAAACTGCGCTTGTGTCCTTGCCAAAGGTCAACTGCCAGATACCACCAAGGTCAACGATTTGTCGTGGAGATGCAACGTGATGAAGCAGTGGCGAGAACGGCAACCTTGCCTGCGTTTTGACACAGGCATCCAGTAAAGTCTGCACATCATCCAAAGCCTGGAAGTTGATTTGATCAACCTGCTGACGCGAATTATCCAGCCGGAATTTCAAACCGTTCCATTTGGCCAATGGGACACTGCTGATGTCGATGGCAATGTCGCGCAGGCCCGGGTCCAGCTCAAATGTCGCCTCATCATCACCAAGCTTTTTCACCGCGACCCATGCGCGAAGTGTGTTGGCATTGTCTTGATCCTGACTGAGCATCAGGCGAACGATCAACCAGTCGGCTTGATCCAACGTGTTGATTGACTGAACCGACTTGCCATCAGCTTTGACCAGTTGCACGGTCTTGCCGACTTTAAGCTGTAACGCAGGCTTGGGATTGTAAGCAGGATTGAACCCGAGCATGACCTGCATCCCGCCACGGACTTTCACATCCAGTGCCCATGCTTTGCGAGCCTTTGCCTGCTGCCATGCTTTGTCATCAAAAAGCAGACGGGCATGATGATCGCCCCCCTTGGGCGCGGTGAGTACAGCAGTGTTGTTCTGCGGGTGATCCGACTTGACGACGACTAGGCCGCCGGGCTTGCCATATGGCGAAGACTTCCACGGGCCATGATCCGCGATGGTGATTTGGGTCTGACCGTCAGTCAGGTAGGATTCAAAATCTTCAGTGACCACGGACATTGATTGAGCAGCGTGAACTGCAAAAGACAACATCAACACAGACAGAAAACAACAGAGCATCGAGTGAGTACGTAACATCAAGACAGCCTTGTGTCAGAAGGTTGACAGGTTGCAACAGGACAACATGTGAATCGCAGATTGAGCATGGCGCGGGACACGTTTTAACGCTTGGGCATCCGTGCGGTACCGCGATAGAGGTTGGATTGATCGCCTTTGATTTGGTCATAGCCAATGGGGCTCACATGCCCATCAACAAACCACGCGTTGGTTTTGCCTGAGTTGGAAGCAACCCATTCCGTGGCCAGTTCGCCGGTGCCCATACCACCATAATGTCGAAGGGATGGCGAGAAGGTTGAACCCGGTCCCCATGCGATGGAGACGATGGAGTAGGTCGTGCCACTGGTTTTGGCCGAGTCATTCATCCAGACGGTACTGCTTGGCTGGGGAACTTCGAGCGTGCGTGTGAACCAACGATCGGAGTTGTAATAGACCGCATTGAAAGATCCGAAGTTCATGCCATAGGTGACTTCGCCTTCGATGTAGATATGGTCATCACTGAGTCGGGTTGAGATCGCTGAGGGACAGCAAAACAGGTTGTTGCCAAAGCCCGAACCATTCATCGGCCAGTAGTTTTCGCCCCAACTGTCAGCTTTGGGTTGCGCCTTGCCGGTCGCGTATTCGTACACGAGACTGGGCCACCATGTCTTGCGACTACGTGATGAATAGCCATTGCGATTGTAGACGCCATCGGGTGGCAGAAAGTCATCAAACTGCTGTGAATACATCAACACGCCAAGACCGACCTGACGAATCTTGTTGGCACAGGCGATCGCCTGCGTGGACTCACGCGCCTTAGCCAAGGCAGGCAAAAGTATCGCGATCAGGATGGCGATGATGGAGATCACCACCAGCAGTTCGATTAGTGTAAAACCCGTGCGTTTCATGCGTTTTTTCCTCTTGCCCAAACTTTTGATTAATCAACCAAACGAACGCAAATAACATGAATCAGAATTGGATGATCGTAACGTTTATCGCCCCGGCCCCCATGCCGTGTTACCGATCACCCACTGTCCCTGATGACGACGTGATGGGACGGTGTGACTTTTGTTGCTCAGTACTTCAAGCATCATGTCCGCAGCCTGATAGCCCATTTCAAATCGATCATTGGCAACGCGACAAAGTCCGGGCCACGTCTCAAAGACTTCCGGCGTTTCATCACAACAGATCAAGCCATAGTCCCTGCCGATGGTTAGCCCCAATGATGCAGCAGTCACCATCACCGCGTTGGCAGCATGAACGTTGTAGGCTGCGACGACGGTGTCGGGCTTGAGCAATTCGGGAAGCTGCGTGTAAATCCAACGCTTCTGCTCAGGCTTATGCCAGGAGTCGAGTCTCTCAAACGCTACACCCCGCTCGGTCACGATTTGTTCGATGGCATCATGACGATCAACCTGACTGAAATGCGATGTGTCGGTTGGCGTATCACCTGCCCAGAGGACCTTGCGATAGCCCAGATTCAGAATGTGCTTTGCCACCAACTGACCGACATGCTTTTCGTCACGACGAAGACAGTTGCTTGTCGTATCCCGGTTCGAGTCGACCCAGATGCTATTGGGTATCTGCTCTGACACCCAGTGCACCACTTCATCCGAAAACTGGCTAAAGGCAATGAGTCCATCAAGAACGCGTTCTTCAAACACGCGCGATTTGGTCTGGCGTTTTCCGCCGACATCCCCGACACGCACCACGCTCAGGAGATACCCCTCGGACTCAAGCCGGGAATTGATGCCCAGAAGCAGGACAAAGGCAGCGAGGTTATGGAACCGATGCCCATCTTCATTTCGCAGAAGTAGACCAATCTGTCGCGTCTGCTTGGAGCGAATCGCGCGGGCCGCGGCATTGGGGACGTACCCCATCTCCCGGGCAGCGGTGAGAACCCGCTGCCGCGTTTCGGGCCTGAAAAGATGCCCCTGATCATTGAGCACCTTACTGACCGTCTGCCAGGAGAGCCCGGCACGTTGTGCGACATTTTTGAGTGTGACTGCCATTTTTACCTTGTTATACGAACGTTATAATGTCTTTTATTACGTTCGCATTGATTCTAGACACGCCAACCGCCAAGTCAAGATGCCCCTATCAAACATCTTTCCCATTCAATGCCTGTTAACATTCAACGGATCTTCAAAAGCACAGGCCAATCACGCCTATAACAGCTTTAAACATCATGTTTTCATATTGTTAGAAAAAAGACGAACAGCAAAACACTGGATATTACGGCTCAATTCTGACACAATGCGTCAAGCGATAAAAAGACCTCACCCCTCAAGGAGGTACGCATGCGATCCACTCGCGCCCTTCGCGATTGCATCCTCATGGTTGGCCTGCTGATGTTCATCACGCTCAGGTGTGCTGCGCAGCCGCCAGCTGACGGCCTGACCGATGAACAACGCCAGAAGATGGCTTACCACCTTCAGCGCATTGACCCGACAGCTCGTAATGCATTTCTCGCAGCTCGGGTGATTGACCTGATGCCCCCGGGCTTCAAGCTCGATCCCAAAAAGAATTACATCTACAACTCTGACTATGCTGCCCAACATTTCAGAAAAGGCGCTGCACATTACCGTGTCGAACTCCGCCGGGAAAAGGCTGACAGTGATCGGGCCCAAGCAGCGGATCGATATGCAAGATGGTTTGCACCGCAGACCAACAACGTCGCCAGGTTCTACGAAAAGAACATGGGGCTTGGCGGACACAGTGTCTGTGTTGCCATCCAATTCCCGGGCAACACACGATTGGTCGAAGCCAACTTTGGTCGTTGGATCTTCATCGTCCGACAAGTTGGGATGATCGGTTCGCCAGAAGCGCGGAAGATGCTCATGGGTGGCGACATCGCCTATGCGTCAGAAGAGCAAGCTGTCGATGAACTCAAAAACTTGGCCAGGAGAATCTGGTCCCGGCTGACCATCGTTGAACACAAGCCCCCTGCCCCACCCCAGGTTACCCGTGCTCCTGCAAAGAAGCAGCCTACTGTCGTCAAACCACCCGTCAAAGTTCAACCTGCCCCCCAAACGGCGCAACCCGTTAATCTCAGCGAACAGGATCAGCAGTACCTTGATCTGATTCAGAAGATGGATGCGATTCTTCGCAGCGTTGAACAGCCACTTCAAGAGTCACTGACCAAGATTCGCCTGCTTGCTCAATCACAAAACAAAATGCGTCAGCAGATGCGAGAGCTCTCCAGGCTGCGTGTATCGGTCGACGACAAGACACTGAAGAAGAAAATTCAGGATCGGATCAATAACACCGTCAAGCTGTTACGTGACACCGCTGCCCAGGTCCGTGAAGAAATCGCAGCAGCCAAATCGACCGCACGCAAAGCCAAGCAGGATGTCTACGCCATTTTCAATGATCAAGGTTTTGGCGACCTGTATCTTGCTGCCCTTACACGACGAGAATTAATTGACGCGCGTGTTCAATTGCTTGATACGCAGATCGCCTTTAACGCAGGTGATCTGGCTGCCGCCCAACGAGCCGTTGACGCCATGCGATCCAACTACCGACTTCGCGGTCATGCCATGTATCTCGATGGCATGATCCTGCTTCAGCAAGGTCAATCCCTGGACGCGCTGGCTTCATTCCGCAATGCACACAAATACGGCAACCACTCCCCGGGAGAGCATTTCCAGGCCCTTGAACGTCGCACGGAAATCCACGTCCTTCAGACACTCAAACGACTCAGTGCCGAAACATCCCAGTCTTTTGACGAGGACTTTTCCAACTGGATCAAAGCCAAAGGTGAGTTCAATCAACCCAAAGACCAAACGCAATTTGAATGGATGGTCGCGCGGTTTCTCAAACGCCCGTGGTATGACACGATCAGTGGGGTCACCGGCACGGGTATCGCTGAAGCGGATCAACGCGGTCGGGAAGCAGGCATCGTGGCAGATGACATGGCGGTCAACCAGGTCGGCCTGAACTTCATCATCGCACTGCGTGAAAACCTTTCGCTTCGTGAAATTCAAAAGCTCTCAACCCGTGAGCTTCGTGAAGCAGCAAGCAAGCGTTGGGGACATGATCTACCGGAAGATCAAATCAAGCGGATGCGTCATGCCATTCACCATGCCATGCAGATGCCCCAACTCAAAGCACTGGCCAACGAGAATGCGCATCTTGAGCAATCCGCATTTTCTGGCATGCTGGCAAAACAGATTCAACTCCAGGATCGCTGGGCGATGGCAGCGGATGTTGCAGCCATGGGCGCGAGCATGGTCGACAGTTGGACCGTGGTCACCACGCTTGCGCCCTCTGCGCGGCTGAGTTTTGCAGGGACCGGTCAACTCATCCGCGCGACCGATGCGACACAACGCTTCAAGAACACGGTGACGCTGGGTGAATGGTTTGCTGCCTCACGACCGGTGGAAGGAGCCTTGCGTCAACTCAACGAGACGGCTGCCGGTCGCGCCGCCATTCGCGCTGCAGCCAATGTTCAGGAGTTCGCAGACCAGGGCGTCCTTGAAACCGTCGCTGTCACCGGCGCGAACATGGTCCTGGACACTGGTGCTGCCTACGCTGCCAGGGAATACCTGGGGCAGCCCGGTGAAATGCTGGTTGACGCAATCACCACGTTAGGTGTTACCAACCCGCAGCTCTACCAGAATGCGCTTGAAAAAATGACCCGACAACGCGTTATCGATTTCGCTGAGTCCATGGGTAAAAATGCACTAAAACAGCATGCACAAATCG
>JBICHS010000041.1:0-16970 GCA_043101135.1 Phycisphaeraceae bacterium JB051 | reverse complement strand
TTACCCTGGCATACCAGATCTATGCAGCTGATTTTGATGAGGCGTATCCCAACACACCTGATAAGGTCAATCACCAATTTCAACTGACGCAAGGTACCATCACCGGTACGCGGTACGGCGGCGATTCTGTCGGTGGATACTCTGATTGGGGGCTGCTCTACGAAGCAGGTATTCTCCGCGATGGTCACATTGCCTATTGCCCACGCTACAACGGACGCAATTATGCCAATTGGAATCTGCCTGACAAACTCCCCGGCACGGCAACCACTTACTACTCACGCAACTGGGTCAAATCCAATCAACCCGGTGTCGAAATTCTCGATACCGCTGGAACCAGTGTCGCATACTATGGCAGTTCATCTCCCTCAAAGCTGGCGCAAAACCTCAAGTACAACCGTCGATCATTGATATCTGATGTGGTCCACCGCAATTGGACACAGACCCATGGCTATCTGCACGATAGAGGGTCAAATGTCGGCTTCGTCGATGGCAGTGCGCAACTCATCCAATGGGGCGGCAGTTACAAGTCCACGGAAATTAATAACTACGTTCCTTGGTGGGGACAAGAAGGACGGATGTTTCCTGAAGTCTTCGATCGTCGCGCCAACTGATTTATGCCTTGATTTAAGCCTTATTGTTACTTGATTGCTCGATTCTTTTCTCTGTAGAAAGTTTGATTATGCTACGTCCTTTTGCTCTTGCAATACTGCTGTCCATCACCCTTGGCAGCATCGCCTCCCAGGCATCCGCCCAAACCTTACTTGGTGGACCTTACCCGCCTGCGATGTTTCCCGATGCTGGATTGTGGGGCGTGAACATTCACAACCCATACCGTGCTACGCCCATGCATGATCTCAAAACGCAATGGGTTCGGTTGAGTCTGCGTTGGCGTCATATCGAAGTGGATCGCAAAGGAAACTACGATTGGCAAAAGGCTGACAAGCTCATCAACTTTTATCTTGAAAACCATTTCAGGCCACTGGTGATTCTGACGGTGGAGAACATCAATCCGCTTTACAAGAAGGACAAGGACAATAAGACATTGGTCATCAACGCCATCGCACGCTGGATGCAGGCCGCTGCCGAGCGTTATGCAGGCAAGCCCATCATTTGGGAACTGGGCAATGAACCGGAAGTCTTCCCCATGAACGGCTACTGGAGCAATGCCAAGACCTATACCCAAATGGCTGTCAAAGCAGCGTCGTTGATGAAGCGGTCCGATCCCAACTGCATCATCGCTGCGTTGTCGCTGGCATGGATGGATCGTTCGTTTGCATCACAGGCTTTGAATGCAGGATTGCTTGATGATGGGAATATTGAGCTGCTGAGTTTTCATGGTTATCACCGTCGCAACCTCATGCCCGAAAGTGGTCTGGCTGAAGACATCAGTTGGCTCAGACAAATGGCTCAGAAGCATGCGCCCAAAGGTAAAGTCGTCGACGTGATTGATTCAGAGTGTGGCTATTCCATCACCGAACAAGGTAAGCCCAAACACTGGGCCTCCTGGCGGCTCAAACTCTACAGCCTTGAAGAACAGGCAGCCTACCTGGCGAGACATTATCTTGAGGAAATCGCCTGTGGCATTGAAGTCTCGATCTGGTACAAGGACATGAACGGCGAACATGCTTACTCGCTGTATCACAAGGACGAAAAAGACCCACGCGGACTCCGCCCCATGGGACATGTATTTCGGAATCTGGCAACGCTATTGCCGGACAATCCCAAGAGTATGGTCAATACACAATATCCAGTTTCTTTGATCGATTTACCCGACAAACTTTCAGCACCCGATGCCATCGTCAATGTCCGAAGTTACCTGCGAACCTATCTGCGTGATGAGGGACAGAAGCAGCAATTGATCGTCGCGATGTGGAATCCGGTTGAAGCGTTTGATGGCAAAATTCTTGAAAGTCGTAAACGCCAGGGAGATGTCTATGTCGAAACATGGCGTGACCAGCAGCCTGATGACTACGTGAAGCTTCCTGTGAAAGTCCAGGTCACCGGACTCAAAGACCGCCGAATTGTTGCAGCCAGGACCTGTGATATTCTCAGTGAGGATAGCGATCAAATGCTTGATGAACTCAAGACCGATTGGGCAACGGGCAATCCACAATTGATCACCGACACATTACATGTCGGTCCAATCCCGACGGTACTGGTGTTTGATATTGTGCCTTGATGGATGCGATGAGATTGTCAGATGCATCCCCAATACAACTCAGGCAATCTCCACCATCAACTCCACCTCAACACATGCATCAAGTGGTAGGGCGTTGACACCGACCGCAGCTCGCGCGTGTCTTCCAGCTTCGCCGAAGACTTCGCCCATCAACTCGCTGGCACCGTTGGCGACTTGAGGTTGACCACCGAAATCGTCATCGGATTTGACAAAGACACCCAGTCGCACGATCTGTTTGATCTTCGTAAAGTCGCCATCCAAATGCATGCCGATTGCGGCAAGCGCGTTGACTGCACATTGGGCGGCTGCTTGCTTGGCGTCCTCAATACTTACGACCGAGGGCACCGCGCCTGTAGCTGTGACCTTGCCATCGACCATCGGCAATTGACCACTGACGATCAGCAGATTCCCCGTCTGCACCACCGGCACGTAGCATGCCACCGGTTTACTCGGCTGCGGTAGCGTCCAACCCATTGCCGCCAATTTTGCTTTCACATCAACCATCGTCTGTCACTCCTTATCAATCGTTGCAGCATTGAATCGCATTGCCGTACATCCGTCAAACATCACCGCTATAATCTCACAAAACAATGCACCGAGGAGCACAACATGCCCAAGATTCAATACTACGGTTACAACAAATGTGGCACCTGTCGTAAAGCTGCAAAATGGCTCGAAGCCAACGGCGTTGAATATGTCGACGAGCCAATCGTGGATAACCCGCCCTCACAAGCCACACTCAAAAAAATCCTGGCTTCGGGCAAGTATGAACTCAAAGACCTCTTCAACAAGTCCGGCGTCCAGTACCGCGAACTGAACATGAAGGACAAACTCCCCACGATGTCCAAAGCCGATGCCATCAAGCTCCTGGCCTCCAACGGCAAGCTCATCAAACGCCCAATCGTCACCGATGGCACCAATCACACCGTCGGCTTCAAGGAAGACGATTTCAAAGCCACATGGGGTTAAAGATCGTTCCGATTCGCAGTTTGTGATCGCCTCGAATCATGCTGGTCTTCTGTAAAAAACAATAAGGTATCGCAAACACCAACCCATCAACTGACTGGAACTAAAGCCCTGGGGTTTTAACCCCAGGGGCCAATCGCGTCAATATTCCAACATCCTCCCGTCCGTACCGTGACGAAAAATCATCTTTTTGTTTGACTTCCACATCAGTCAGCCTAGAATTCAAGCGTATGAATTGAATTTCAAGCGTATGAATTAACAAAATTAAGCATGAAAATCACCGCAAAACAAATTGCTGATCAACTGGGTATCTCACAATCCACCGTCTCGCTGGCACTTAGAAATGACCCGCGAATCAAGGATGAGACCCGTAAACGCATCATGGAGACGGCAGACAAGCTGGGCTACACCCCCAATCTCGTCTCGCGTTCCCTCGTCTCCGGCAAGACACAGACCATCGCAGTCCTGGCGGCATTCAAAATTTTCGAACACACCGGCCGCATGATCAGCGGCATGGCGCAGGCGGCGCAGGAGAAGGGCTACACCATCAAGCTCATGATTCTTGAAGGTAAGCCCGATCTCTCAGATGCCATCAAGCAATGCCTGGCTCACCGCGTTGCAGGTGTCATCGGCATCAGTATCCGTCCCAAGTCGGCGGTGCAGATTTCCAAAATGTTGGCGCGGCATCACACGCCACTGGTCTTTCTGGACTCCAACGCGCCGGATTTGCCGGATCATCATGTCATGTCCGATGACAAAATGGGGGCCTATCAGGCAGCCGAACATCTGGTTGGACTGGGGCATCGCAACCTCGCGGTTCTCACCGGTCACCAGGATTCATCAGTCTCCAAACGCCGTACGCAGGCTTTCTGGGAACGTGCTGAACAGCTCCTGGGTGACCCCGCGATGGCAAAGCCCACGGAACTGAGTTACCACATCAATGACGTGGCAGACCACAAAACGCGTGCACTACTCAAAGCATTGCCAAGACCCACAGCATTGTTCTGCACCACGGACTTTATTGCAGCGGTTGCCATCCGCGTTGCCCGGAGTATGGGCCTGCGCATTCCCGAAGATATTTCCATCGTCGGGTATGGCAACCTGATCATCTCCGAATTAACGGACCCGGCATTGTCGACCGTGGATGAACCGTTTACGGACATGGGCTATGCCACCATGCGAACCGCTTTGGAATTGGCTGATCGCGGTGAGTATGTCCCATTGGATAAGCCCGTTGAAATTGTGTTACCAAGTGAATTGATCATCCGTCGTTCGTCAGCGACGGTGTAAAAACAGACAGGCGAGAATCGTGTCAACCTGTTGGCCGGGTACGATCAGCAGGTTCAAAATTTTGAAATGGCAAGTGTTTTGAGCGTCTGAGATGCCACGCAGACTCTGCAGTTATCTTGCGCTCAAGCCGGGTTGATACAGGTTGTTTTACAAAGGGATGGATTATGAGATCGCGGATGTTGATGACAGTCATGGCATGGATGGTGTTCTCTTGTTTAGGGACATGGGTCACGGCTGCTGAAGGTGAGAAAACGCACATCATTGGTATGTTCAAAGAGTCGCCCAGGATCGATGGCGTGCTTGATGAATGGGACATGGTCAACCGCGTGCCGATGAGTCGGCCTAATGTTGCGGACCTGTATGTCAAAGACGCTTATGTGGCATGGGGTGAGAAACATGTCTATGTCGCTGTCTCACTCAAAGACAAGGCACTGGTCAATCAGAACCCTGTTGAAAAACTGAACATGGGGGACTGTTTTGATTTCCGCGTGGCTCAACATTCAGGTCAGGTCAAGACGTTCAGGCTCATGATTGCCCCGACCACGCAGGACGGCAAGCCGGGAATGAAGATGGCGTTGCCTGACAAGACAACCTACACCGACACCACAGGCAAGTCCGAGCAAGGCATTGAATGGGCGGTTAAAGTCGAAGAGGGCAAGTGGGCTGTCGAGGCTGCCATTCCCGCGGAAGTGTTGGATATCAAACTCAAGGAAGGCAAGTCCTATCCCTTCGTGCTGGTGATCTGGGATCGTGATCGCACGGACAAGGATGACTGGAAGCCTTGGTGGCGTCGCAGTGAATCAGGTAATCAGAAAAAGCGTCCAAGCGAATGGCCCAAGCTTATTCTCCAGCAGGCGATGCCCGAGTCGGTGTCTGCCAAGCCTGCAAAAAAAGACACAAAACAAGCTGTCAAACAAGCCTCCAAGCAGGCAGCAAAGTCCGACCGGATCAGCTTGAAGGTGCAGCGTCGTAAACCATGTAATCTCTTTGAGCCGGGCTTGCCTGTGAGTTTTAATGCAGATGTGAATACATCGATCACAGGCAGCGGGCAACTGCAGGCGACCATCACGGATTACTTTGGCAATACGGTTGCCCAGAAAACACTCGCCTTGGAATTGCCTTCAAAGGAAGGTGTTTTTCTCCCTTTTGAAAAACTCCCTCGCGGTTATTTTGAGTTGAATCTCAAGGCAACCATCAAAGATGGCAACGGCAAAACCGTTGAGGGAGCTGACAAGGTTTGTTTTGCGGTCGCGGATCTGACCAGCCGCAGCGCATCAGAAGTCCGGCAGGGCGGGTATCGGTTCGGCATGAAAATGTGGTATCTCCGTAATGCCTGGTGGGCGGGTAATGTCGATTGGGATGAACGTGAAGCCATGGACGCGATGTGCAAACTCGGCATGCAATGGACGCGCGTTCTCATGCAACAGACATCGCACCTGGCAACAGAAGAAATCGTCAAAGCCTACCCGATGAATGCCATCTTCAAAGTCGAACGTTTCCCCAGGGAACTCTATGACGAACAGCGGTACGGTCCCTTGGCAGAGTACGAACGCAAGTACGGTCGTGGTTCATGGACACTCAAGACGCTGCCGAAAAAGCTGCCGTATCAGGCCTGGCTCAAGCAGGTGTTACAGACCATTCCCCCGGAGCAGAATGTCTTTGAAGTCTGGAACGAAGCCTGGGATAAAATGTCGCCTGAAGATTTGGCTACGGTCTCCAACTGGATTTGTGAAGTGATTCTTTCCGAACGTCCTGACGCGATCATCGGTGCGAACCTGCGTGGCAGTACCAGTAAGTACGAGTACGACGCCAAGTTCATCAAAGCCGGCGGGATGAAGGGCATGAAAATGGTGGCGCTGCATCCCTATAGCGGCGCGGAGAATCGTCTGTGGCTGCGTGAATACCGACAATGGATCAGCCAGCAGGCAGGACGCCCCATTGATGTCTACATCACCGAGTATGGCTCACACTCCTGTCCTCAAGGACCTGCAAAACGCAGTGAAAATGAACAGGCGCAGCGCGTCGTCCGCCAGTCGTTGGCACTCTATGCTGAAGACGCCAAAGCCATCACCCCGCATTGGGTTGGCCAGCGAGAAGAAAATCCAACTTATCACGAACACTGGTTTGGTTTCATTCGACTCAACCACGAACCCAAGCCTGCGTTGATCGCTCATGCCGTCTCAGGGCGCATGATTGATGCCAGCCGATATGTCGGTGATTTATTTTATGATCAAGCTGTTGAATCGATGCTCTTTGATCGTAACGGCCAATACACCCTGGCGATCTGGACCACGGGTGAAAGCAAGACCATCACCGTTAAGCCCGGTGTGGATCAGTTAACGATGGTCGACATGGTTGGCAAGGAAACGATCGTCAACGTCAAAGAGAATACGCTGTCGATCACAGCAACGCCTGACCTGATTTACCTTGTCGGCGTCAGCCCCAAACTTGCCGATAAGGCAACCACCACGCTCGATCCGCTGCGTTGGGCCAAAGATGATCAGACGGTTCGCATCACCCGCCACATGCCCAAAGCCAATAAGCCGTTTGTGGCTGATGGCAAGGTTGAAGAGTGGGATGACGCGCTTCAGATTTACATGACCAATCCCAAGGTCAATGGCAATGACGCAAGTGGTCAGACTTACATGAAATGGGATGAAAAGAATCTCTACATTGCCGTTGCCATGCGGGATAACGAGATGCTCAACACGCGCCCGCTCAACAAGATTTATCAGCAGGACAGCATTGAACTGTTCATCAGTACCGAGCCCCGCGATAACAATCCCGGCTACGGTCCCAACGATTACCAGTTCATGATCACCCCGACGTCACGGCTTGATAAACCACTGCGTGTGAAGATTACCGATCGTGAAGCAGGCAAGATGGCGGACGTTGCAGGGGATCAATTCCATGCAACCAAAACCGGGGATGGTTGGACCATTGAATTTGCGATTCCCTGGTCGGAGTTGCCGGGCTTTACGCCTGCGGTTGGCAGCAAGATTGCATTGGAACTGCGTGTGAACGATGCGGACACATCACATGAACGCTGGAAGATCGATCCTGATGGCGTGGTGATTCGCCCCAGTGATCCGTCTAGCTGGTCGCATGTGATTTTTAAATAGACAAGTTGAGTAATATTCTGGACGGTGTTTTCAAAGGTATGAGTCATGAAATCGCAAACAAGAAAAGCATTCACACTCATTGAGTTACTGGTGGTGATCTCGATCGTCAGTCTGCTCATAGCCGTACTGCTTCCCGCGCTTGCAGGGGCACGCAAGGCTGCACGTAATACGCTCTGCTGCTCACAGCTCAGACAGAACGGGCTGGCATCTGTGGCCTATTCCCAGGATAACGCCGGGATCATGATGCAATGGGACAAGTTCTCAGGCACCAAGCACTGGGCGGATTACCTGTACAACGGCAAGTACATGATTGGCAATAAAAATATTTTCAATTGCCCCGACCAACCCAGACAGTCCTACAACAGTTGGTTGACCTACGGCATTCAAACTGACAACGGCAAACTGGATACGGAAACCCTGCTCTATAATTCGAGCAATTCGTGGAAAGGATCAATGCTCAATCTGGACAAAATGCTCACGCCGGGCCAGTTCATTTTGTATGCCGATACGATCATCCAAACGGGTGATTCCAACTTCCCCAACGGCAGTTGGAACTTTTTCCCGTTTTCATACCTGGGAAATGGTGTTGGCAATATCTATTTTCGACATCAGTCCGGTGCGAATCTTTACTTTGTCGATGGGCATGTCTATTCCACGAAGGCGACCAAAGATTTGCGCCAATACGGTATTCGTAAATGTATTGACACAGACTATACCTATTTGAACTTCTAAGACCCCAAACAGGTACGTTTCAAATCGTCATGCAATGTGCAAAGCAACAATCAGTCAATGAAATCTCCTGCCAGGTTCAATCATGGGCGGATTGTCAGATTTCCCACGTCTGGCCGAATCAGCAGGTGCATTCATTGCATGCCTATTTCAACTGCTGTCCTGAGTCGCCGGATGGTCAGTGGATCGTGCTCTTTGTCAGTGATCAAGCTGATGCGCATGTCGGCAATTTATGGCTCATCAATCGTCACAACCAACAAACCATCCTGATCCAAGAGCAGGTCCACGTTGAGGATGCACACCGACAAGCCATGCAGCAATGGGTCAGTGATGGCAAGTATCTCGTGTACATGTCAGAGCAAAACGGACGTTGGCAGATCAAACGTTTTGAAATGCAAACGCGCAAACTCACGGTGATCCATGACGGAGCACAGCTATTCGTCGGTTCACCTGAGATGGATGTCGTGCCACTGTATGGCATGCCATGGCAACCTGATGGACATCGGGATTTAGTATTGCTTGATGTTCAAACGGGTGAGACGAAAACTGTTTTGAAGCTTGATCAGGTTTTCAGTGATTTTACTGCGGAGATTCAAACCATCTTTCCTGATGTGACACCTGATGCCATTGCGTATCCCGTGATCAGTCCCGACGGTTCGCGTGTGATGTTCAAGCTCTCTGCGGTGGGCGATGGGCAATACCGTTCACCCCATGCCAGTCAGCGTGAAGGTCTGTTTGTTTATCAGTTGGATGGCGCAAAGCCGCTGGGCTTTTACCGCTCATGGGGGCATCCCGCATGGATGGCTGATTCAAGGCATATCTTACGAATGAAAATGATCATCGACACGGACACAATGCAGGTTCGGCAGATTCCCTGGTATCCCGCTCGATCCAATTCGCATGCCAGCCCGTCGCCTGATGGCAAGCTGTTGGTGATGGATGTGGCTCGCGATGCGTTTACGCAGCAGGAGTTTCACTGGGCGATCGTGGTGGGGGATGTTGAGCATGCCTGGCGGCATCTGCATACCGACCCGTCCCCACGTCATGGCACAGCCAGTTGGCGCCCGGTGCATCCACACCCGGTGTTTTCAGCAGATGGTCAGCGGATTTATTTCAACGTTCATTTCGGTGAGTGGACTCGATTATGTATAGCAGGAATTAGAAAAGACTTTTTGTGTGATCCCATAATCTCCAGAGAGGATGACCGTCATGTTCAAGACTGACAAGACCCAGCTTATTGCGACTTGGCTATGGCGATCGGATCGTGGTTTTACACTGATTGAACTGTTGGTGGTGATCTCCATTGTGTCGCTGCTCATTGCCATTCTCCTTCCTGTCTTGGCCAAAGCAAGAGAGTCTGCAGATCGCGCCAAGTGCATGAACAACCTCAAGCAGATCAATATCGCCCTGGCGATTTACACCATGGATGACCGTCAGGAAGAGTTCCCGCCGCATGATGGCGGTTATTCAAGTTGGCCTTATGTGTTCAGGGATTGGGGCTTGGAGCGATCGAAATTTTATAGAAGTTATCTCAATGATAAGCAGGTGTATTACTGCCCGACGGATGTTCACAAAGGAAAATCCAATCCGGCGAAAAATGCGCAGTATTTCCCGGGACGTGTGCCAGGCAAGTCTGCAACGGAAATATCGTATGTCTATTTCATGGGGCAGGACATCAAGTATTCATACAAGCGCAACACACGCCAGGGGCAGGTGAATATGGTGGATGTTCTTTATCCTGATCGAACAACTGCGATTGCTGACACGATGCGTTTTGAGCTGTACAAGATTCTCGAATACATCAAGTCGCCTGGATCATGGAATCATGCACGAGGCGACAGCATGTCCTCATTGGATCATGGTGGGAGTATGGCATTTGTTGATGGGCATGTTGCCTGGATTCAGGGGCCTGATGTGTTAAATCATGATCAACGCATGAAAAATGGTGATAAAACTTACGTTGCGGTTCAGCCGCATGACTTTTAATCAAGTTCGTGGGATGTGAAAAGCGTCTGACGATTCAAATTGAATTCTGACACAATTGAAAACAGGTCGTCTGCCTTGAAGGCAGTGGATATCCTTACGCTTACAGAAATGAGTATTTTCAGATGTTGATCAATCAATGCAAATGGACAAGTCGATTCATAAGGCTCTTTGCTGCTGGTGTGTGTGGGTTGGTGATGACAATGTCACTGCAAGCTGCTCAACTTGATGCAGATGGCAACGGCCTCTATGACGATGTCGAACGCAAGGCCATGCTTGAGGCTCTGCAGCAAGTCTGCCCATCACTGAAAGATGTGACCTTCGATGCGGATGGCGATGGCAAAGTCACCCCGTTGGAACAAACTCAGGATCGTCACCCGTTATCCATGACCATCGGCAAAGAAGTCATGTCCAGCAAGGTTCAAATCCCATGGGCCATTGATGTCTTCCCTGAATGGATCACCTGTGCTTACCTGCAGGAAGATATCAGTGCCGGCAAAGTCCAACAGATTGACCCCCGTGGCACACGCACGCGACTCGCATCACAGGATCAAACCGATGCGCAACCTCTTATGCAACAGCAACGCGGGGGCGTTGTTTTTGCTTCAAACTCAGGGCAGTATCTGTCCATGCCCGGTGAACGTGATGCACGTTGGAACTATCGCTGGTGCATCTTCACATTTCGTATTGATGCCAAGACTGGCAGTGATAATCAAACCACCTTGCTTGAACTGAATCGTGGCAACGGTCCGAATAAATCATCACCCAAAATCTGGTACGACAAACAGATCGGCCTGAATATCCAATATGTCGGGCGAAATGTCCGTGGCTTGGATCGACGCACCATGACCGCGGCCAATATCCACGCGGATGGTAAGACATGGAACGTCGTCGTCTGTGGTATCCGTTACGGGCAGATGTACGCGTCAGTCAACGGTGTCGCATTGACAACACAAAAGCCCCAGCCCGAGCGTTTTGCCGGCGACATGGCACACGACTGCACGTCCTACCTCGGGCGACCGCAGGGGGGAAACAGCCAATGGGCAATGGACGCTTTGGTCTTCGGTCTCACCGAACCCACCGAAGCAATGGTCCGCAAAATGACCGGCTGGGCGGCACACCGTCTTAAAGTTGCAGATCAACTGCCTTCGGATCATCCTTATCGCTACAAACGTCCGGTTATTGACAACGAAGACTTTCCCGATCGCTATGTTCATGACAATGAGAAGTGGCTTGCCTGGGGCGAATCGCTTAATGGTCAGGAAAAACGTAAACATGCCGGCCAAACACCCGTCAAACTCCCTGGCTTTGAGCGTGTTTTCTACGATGACTTCCGTGCCAAACGTATCACCGACAGCTTCAGTGGCGAAGGTGACCTCTGGATGGCGCCGGGTTTCAATACCGCTGTTGGTGGCAGCGCGCCACTGGTACCCGCTAGCCGCAAACCTGATGTCTACCCGTATGACGCGGAAAATCAAAAACAGATTCTCTCTCTGGTCAAGCAAGGCAATCGGTGGCGTGGCAGCGCGTTCTACTCCGTCAATGACATGGGGCATGGCTACACATGGAAGGGGCCAAAAATTTTTCGCATCCGTTGCATGTTCCCCAAGCTCAGTAAAGACGAAGTTGCTGGTGGACTCTTCCCCGCGTTCTGGTCCTACGATCCAGACTTCCTGTTTTGGCGAACAGCCAACCGCATTGAAAATGACTGGTTTGAATTCGATGGGATTAATCCCAAATGGCTCAATGGATTGGCGACGCATTACCATTACGCCCATGTCAAAAACATCTTTGTTAAAAACCCCAAGAGCTACAAACGCTTCAAAGTCAACGGCACCGAACTCACCGAAGAACGTACCGGTGTTCCCGGCGGGATCTACATCTGGGATGGCGAATACCACACATGGGAATACGTCGTTGATGACAAAATGTTCTACATGAACGTCACTGTCAAAGACGAAAACGGCAATGATAAATGGATTGAACTCTGCCGCAGTCTCACCGCACCGACCTATCTGCAGCGCATGGACCTTCAACTGGACTACGCACTTAAAGGCAAGCACGGCACGCCCAAGGATGGTGCTCGACAGGACTTTGTCGTCGACTTCGTGGAAGTGCTACAGAAGACCGATCAGCTTGATCGTGTCCCTGACGCCTTTGCTGCCAAGCCTCAGATTCTGGGCAATATGCGTGTCGGCCAAACTGTTACCTGCAATCCCAATGTCAAAGACACCACCGACATTCGCTACTACTGGTTTGCAGATGGTTACCCCTTGACCTGGGGGATGAGTCAAACCTGGAAGATCACTCAAGACCTGGCGGGCAAGCAACTCCGCTGCATGGTCAAGGCCGTGGGAGCACGCGATCAACCCGAAGCCTGGACTTTGTCAATGAAAGTCGCTGAGTAAGACAAGACGTGTCAGTGAGCCTTTCCGGGCCAGCTTTCCGGTGACTCCCAGAACGCACCGTCACGGTTGCCATAGTAGGCTTCGGTGGCAAGGTCCATCACCTTGGCGGTGCGTGCTGCGGAGATCACAGTGCTTGGGCATTGGCCTTGACCGTTAAGCTCGTTGACGATGCTTTGGATCAGCGGTTGATGGACATGTTGCGGATCGATCAGCTCCATCACTTGTTCGTTGTCCTTGGTGGTCAATGTCAATCGCGGATGCGCAAAGCAGGCCATGTCGATTTTACCCTTGCTGCCATGGATGAGAATCCGGTCTTCATGGCACTGTGATGCAAAGTTCCAACAACCAGTGCCGACACCAATGCTGTTTTCCAAATCAAACCGTAGACTCACGATTTCTTCCACGTCATAAATGCCCGTGACATTGCGGGCATTGCCCGTCACGTTAACCAGTGGCCCGACCATGTAATCGATCACATCCAGTGCATGAGACGCCAGATCGAAAAACAAACCGCCACCGGAGTGCTCCGCCTGGACGCGCCACGGGAGTTGATCTGCTGTGATCCGCTGGTGTGCAGGATTTTGATACATCACATTCACTGCAGTCACTTCACCGATCACGCCATCATCAATAAGCTGTTTGGCTTTGACGAATCGTGGGAGCTGACGACGGTAAAACGCTGCAAATGCAGGCAAATTTTTAGATTTGAAAGCTTCGACAATCTGCATCGCTTCAGCATGATTACGCGTTAACGGCTTTTCGATGTAACACGGTTTACCCGCATCAGCGACCTGTAACGCATAGCTGGCATGATCACCAACGGGGGTGGCAATGTAAACAATGTCGACCTCCGGGCTGTTGATCACTTCATCAGCCTCGGTACTCCATGCAGGGACGTGATGCCGCTTGGCATAGTCAGCTGCTTTATCAGCATTACGTCGCATGACCATCGTCAGAGCGCTGTTATCTGCTTTGTAGAATCCCGGGCCGGACTTGATCTCACAGACATCACCACAACCGATGATACCCCAGCGGATGATGCGTTTTGAAGTTGTGTTCGTCATGTTTGACACTCGTGTATGCTGTCGTTGCATCAGCTTCAAGCAGTGATGCAGCTATTCGTCTTCTGTGCTTGAATCGCATCACATGATAATAGCTGCGACACTGCGTGTCGCTGATGTCTTGAAATGACAACAAAAAAACCACGACCCAAACGAGCCGTGGTTTTTGTTGTTGCTATTTGATTGTCGGATTAGGCGCCGTAGACACGGGCTGTCGGGGTCATCTCCGAATCCAACGCAGCGTCTGCAATCTTGCGGTACATCATGTCCTTGATGTCATGATACGCTGGATCATCAATCACGTTGTTAAGCTCGTTGGGGTCCTTGTTCATGTCAAAGAGTTCAGCCCAATCGCGACCGCGATAGATGGTCAGCTTGTAGCCCTTGTGAATGAGGGTTCGCAGGTGAACTTCCGGGCCGACCTGGTGATGGTTTTCGACGATGGCATAATCGCGGACTTCTTCACCTTTGGTCCAGTTGGCCAACACGTTCTTGCCTGACATACTGCGTGGAATTTCCATGCCAGCGGCAGCACAGAATGTCGGGGCGTAGTCCACAAGTGACTGTACGTCGTCGGTTTCTTTGCCTGCGGGGATATGATCTTTCCAAGCAGCGATCATCGGCACGCGGATGACATCGTCATAATGGAACGGCCCCTTGGCCATCAGACCATGTTGCCCCAGGTAATGGCCGTGGTCGGAAGTAAAGACGATGAGCGTGTTATCGATCATGCCGTTTTCTTCCAAGGCATCGAGCGTTTTGCCGATCCACTTGTCCATGAAGCTGATCATGCCGTAGTAGCATGCCATCATTTCCTGCATCCACTTGCGTTCGTGGACGTGACGGTGATAGCCGTGGTTGCCACGTGTGTCACCGTTATACGCAGAGAAATCGGGCTTGTCTTCACGGGTCATATTGTGTGGCGGGGGCATCTTGTCGAATTCACCTTCGACGAACTCGCCCGGCTCCATGTCGTCGGGGTTGTACATGCTTGCCCAGGGTTCACTCACTGCGTAGGGCGGATGCGGATCGTGATAACTGGACCAGATAAAGAACGGCTTGTTGTCGGCTTTTGCTTTTTCGATTGCCGCGATGGTGCGCTTGCCGGTCCATGCGGTGTAGTGCAGCTCTTCGGGCAACTCCCAGTGCGTGGTCTTGTTTTTGGTCGGGGACTTGGATGATTCGGAATCCTTCACACCGTCGTTACGCGCGTTGAAATATTCCTTCCAATCGGTGAGTCCCTGTTCTTCAAGCCAGATGCCGTAGTGCTGGCCGGCATGGCCTTCGTCGGTGTGGTTGCGACAGGTTTCCACGTGATCAAAGCCGTACCACGGTGTCTTTTCGTCGTTGAACTTTTTCCAGTATTCCAGATCACGCAACAGCGGGTAGGACTCCACACTTTCACAGTCCACGTCAGGACGATTCATCAGCGGCTGGAAGTGAGCCTTGCCAACCAATGCCGTCCAGTAGCCATCATCATGCAGATACTCACCAAGCGTTGGCACGTTTTCCGGGAGCTTGGTACCCAGTGTGAAAGCACCATGCTGTGACGGATACTGCCCGGTGATGAGCGTTGCACGTGTTGGCGTACATGTCGGGTTGGGGCAGTAGGCACGGGTGAAGTTGGTGCCCATCTTGCAAAGGCGATCAAGGTTGGGCGTTTTGATCTTGGGGTTGTTAATGCCAAGGGTAAACCAGTGTTGCTGGTCGGACGTAATCAAGAGCAGATTGGGTTTGTCAGCCATGTTAATGATTCCAGTCTGTAGACAAATAGAGTTCGAAACTAAAATTAAATATCTTTGGGCAGGGGGAAATCGTCGCCGGTCTTCTTGATCCAGGCTTCGAGTTTATCCTGTAATTCCCGACGTTTTGCAGCGAATGAAGAGTTGTGCGCGTGGTTGGCTTGTTCGTAGGGATCTTCATTGAGGTTAAACAGCAGCCAGGGTTGATGCTCCAGACAGACGTACTTCCAACCGTCACGGGTGACAATGCCACGCCAGGGCCGATCGGTTGAGGCACCATGTCGCGTGGGTTCGACGAGTTGAAGAAACGCCGAGTCGGGATAGTCATTTTCGTTGATGGGGCCATGTGATCGCAACGCCGAGTAGTCCGTGCCATCCATCCAATCCGGGACGTCGATGTTGCACAGGCCAAGTGTTGTGGGGGCCATGTCAACGTGATTGACAAGGTAATCCATTTTGCCGTTGCGGGTGCCGTATCGCGGATTGGTACCACCCCAGATCATCGGCACGCGGATGGATTCTTCAAACGGATTGGTCTTGCGGAATTGGCCCTGGCTGCCATGCATATCACCGTGGTCAGAGAAGAAGATGATGTGCGTGTCTTCGATCATCTCCAGATCCCAAAGCAGGTCACGGATGCGACCGAGGTTGTGGTCGAGATTTTCGATCATGCCGTAGTAACCAGCTAACTCACGCGAAGCGACTTCACGAATGCGTTTGATGTCGGGCACATTGGGGCGGAACTTCAAATCACCGGGCGTGTGACGGCCCTGGAATTTTTCAGGACATACATATGGATCATGTGGCGGCTGAACCGAGAGCACGCAGAAGAACGGCTGCTCGTCTTGCTTGCGTTGCTTGATGTAGTCCAACGTCAGGTCCGTCAGCGCATCGGTTTCATAGGTCGGCAGGCGGTAGTGTTCAATCTCATTGCCTTTGTCATCATGACCATGCACCCAGCAGTCCCATTGACTGTTGTTATTCTCAAAACCAAGCCACTGTTTGAAGCCACCACGGCGCTCGGGTTTGATGAATGCCAATGCGCCACGGCCGTCACGTTCGTGATGTCCATCGACATGCCACTTGCCGATGTAGGCGGTGTGATAGTTCGCATCGTTAAAGGGATGAGCAATGGTCTTGGTGCCGTCGGGCATGGGATATTCATGACCGGGAATCATTTGATGTGGGTACTTGCTGGTGAGCAATGAACCGCGATAAGGGCAGCACAACGGACAGCCACCGACACCATTAAGAGACAAACCCTCTGAGGCAAGACGATCGATATTGGGCGTGTGGACATTGGGGTCACCGCTGCATCCCAAAGCCTGTGCCCGGTGTTGATCACCGAAGACCCAGATGATGTTTGGATGCTTGCGCGGTTTGGGTTTGTTGTCGACCATGCAGGACTTCTTTCAAGGATTCAGAATGATGTTTGAGTCGAATATCGAAAATGATACTGATTGGGATGTTTCGATATTTTTATGGTTCTT
>JBICHS010000040.1:0-7995 GCA_043101135.1 Phycisphaeraceae bacterium JB051 | reverse complement strand
CCCTGCAAGGTGTTCCTGATGATTTAATTTCGGGACACGTTGTATCAAAACCCAACACGATCAGGATCATGCTCCACTGGAAATGGCGATGTATTGGAACGAATCAGATCAAACACAGACGTGCCTTGAACCTTGCGTTTCATGCGTCAGCAGAGACTTGCGGGACGCAAACATTAAGGAGCAGCTCAAAGAAGCTGCCCTGCTGAGGCACGCTACTAACGCGGATATCACCGCCCAGACAATGTGCGAGTTTCTGTGAGATCGCAAGACCTAATCCCAGCCCACCATACCGGCGAGATGCCGAGTTATCTGCCTGGTGAAAGGGTTTGAAAATACTCTGCATCAGTTGGGGCTTGATCCCGATGCCTGTGTCGCGAATGATAAATTGCAGTTGCTGAACATCGCCGTTTTGATGCCAGTTCATCGACAGATCAATCTGCCCCTTATGAGTAAACTTGATGGCATTATGCACCAGGCGATTGAGTATCTCTTCGACCCATTTGACATCCAGTTCAACCAGAGCAGGCCATGTTGGATTTTGTGGTTCACGCAGGTTAAATACCAAACCATTATCAGCAGCTTCCTGAGCATAATTCTTGAATACCCGCTGCAAAATGGCGACCGGATTCGCAGGGTGATTTTCAACTTCCAATTCACCTGAATCCAGCAACGTCATCAGCAAAATACTGTCGAGAATCTCCAGCAGATTCTGCCCGTTGTCATAAATGCAATCCAGGAACTGTGCGTGTTCAGGATTCTGCTTCAGGTCATCACGCAGGATCTCTGCAAAGCCCATGATCGCTGAGAGTGGTGTGCGTAATTCATGCGTGATGTTAGCCAGGAAATTGCCTTTTGCCTGATCCGCCGCCAGGGCTTTATCGCGTGCTTCTTCAAGCTCCGCCAACATGCAGGCTGCATTGACATTGGCCTGGGCAAGTTGCTTGATGAGTTTCTGATCATGCTCATCATCTTCAACAACCGTCATGGCTATCTGCTGTTGATTAAGTGACCGCTGCATCTTGGCCATGCTCAAAAACAACTGACACCACTGCGTTGACTGCGTCGGAGTCGGCATAAGCATCACATGCTGGGCATTGTCCAGTTGATCAACAAACACACTCGCTGACGTCAGGTCCAGATCATCATGAAGCCAAACCACCAATCCATGTTCGCTACACGACGCGAGTTGGCTGATGACTGATTGCATCTGACCGTCTGTCGATTCAGACATTGCAACAAAGACCATCGGCATGAGATGTCGAGTCTTCGTCGCATCCATCAAGCGACGACATTCATCCAGATCAGAGACAACCTGCAACTGCCCCACCCATGGCTGGATCACTGATTGGTGCGCAGTAAAGACACCAGTAAGCTCGCGCTTGATTGCGTCCACAGCATCAGCCAGGACGATCAACTCGACCTTCGACGATGACTCAGATGGATTAGCCTGCTGATTCAAAAACAACTCCGCTTAGATAAACAAGTTCACCCGCGACTTTGAAGCATGCTGAAGGTACGTTGCCACCCCGCCGACGTTCAGCCCGTCGATGAGTTCATCACGATCAAAACCCATGATCTGCATGGCCGTGGTGCACGCAGTCATTTCAATGCCCAACTCACCAGCCAATGCGAGCATTTGTTTGAGGTCAGGCACCTGCTGCTTTTTCATCAAATGGTTAAACAGCTTCGGGCCGATGCCTGCAAAATTCATCTTGGATGTTTTGAGCTTACCCACACCTGTCGGCAGCATCCATGCAAGCATGCGATGCCAAAGATTCTTGTGACGATAAACCGTCTTCTTGCGTAACGCGGACAGTCCCCAGAATGTGTAGTACATGGAGACCTCACAGCCCATCGACGCGGCACCGGTCGCAAGGAACAAGGCTGCAATGAGCTTGTCCATATCACCACTGAAGACCACGATGGTCATGTTGTCCTCAGGGACTATTTTCTTCAGATCGTCCAGGGACTGCTGACACTTGCTTAGGTGCTCAAGCATCGCCTGTAAATCGGCTGACGAATTGGTCGCTGCAGCCATCGGATCAGTTGCAACAGTTTGTTTGGTTTCTTGCATCGTCAACCCTTTCTCACGCTGCCTTGCGCACGACCGCCGTGATGTGCTCATCAATATCGATCGACAGGATCGCGTGGCCGAACTTCTCCGTCCATGCTTTGATGTCCGCTTCAAACGCTGGATCCGAAGCTGTGATTTTCAGACAATCACCGGCATTCATCTCGTCCATGGCACGCTTGATGCGAACCAACGGCATCGGGCAGCAAAGCCCCACACAATCCAACTCAACGGTGTTCATATCACGCTCCATGTACGATTTACACGCGCACGACAGGACATGCACTGCCATAATCATCGGCCTAATCAAAATCGGGATTTGGTCAGAGTTGGTCGTTTAAACCAAGAGAATGTCGCTATAACACACAACGCGACTGTTATCAGACGTGAAATCAGTGGGGCAAGGACTGCTGCAGCATTACGACGACGGATCGTCCGAATCATCCATGTCCATCGGCGGCTCGTCCATGTCCGAACCTGCAGGTGGGCAGACCTCTTCAAGAACCAATTCAGAGACGTAAATCGGGACCTCGACGGCAACGCCCAGGGCAATGGCATCGCTGGGACGTGAGTCCACTTCGATGGTCTTGCCATCACGCTCCAAGACCAGTGAGGCATAAAAAGTGTGATCCTGTAAATCACGAATGAGAATCGACTGGATCCTGGCATCCAGTTGCTCGATCACCGAAGCAAGCAACTCATGTGTCTGTGGGCGTGGCGGTGTTTTACCCATCAGGCGACGCTCAATCGCCATCGCTTCATTGGGGCCGATGACGATGGGGAAAACACGTTCCCCTTCGACTTCGCGCAGCTCCAGAATATGCGATTCATACTCTTCGCGAATGAGTATCCGAGCCAACTCCATCTGCACTGCCATGCTTGATCCTTTCGGTGTACTGCATCCTACCCGAATCCGACTTTGAAGGCGAGATGCAACCGTTTGGATTGCCCACCCACACGTTGAAAGTGTGCACAACACCCAAAATCTGAAAATATTTTCCAAGCATAGTAAAAACACCAGCAGGTTACCCTCAACCCGCTAAATCATGCAATCAATGATCTTATCGTAAACCCCTGCTGTTGTCAGTGTTACATGAAATATCAAGGGCTTAATGTCTTTTAACTCAATTCTCGATAAAAAGACTTACCCCCATCACCTGGACTTGTACAATTGGATTGTACGTGGAAGGAGCCCGCCCAATGCCCACTTCGAAATTCCGGTTTTATGTCTGTCGCGAATGCGGCCCAAAGGGGCTGTTCAACCAGCTCTGTACGCTGAAGCAAAAGCTCGCAGACGATGACATTCAGATCGAAGTCTACAACTCGATCTGCCTAAGTGCCTGCAAATTCAATCGTGTTGTGAAAGTGCAGATACCCGATGGAACAATTCTGAGTTACTCCGACAAAGAGATGAATGGCTTTCGCAAGTGGGATGAAGAGCCACTGATCCAGCTGACCCATGAATGCATGCCGATCACGCATACGGTGTAACACCGCCCCACTTCGCAAACGTTTTTGATTACTGTTTGGCCCATTCGAAATACTGGGTAGCTTCCTCCCCAAGTTCTGCAAGGTCGATCTGAATCACCGCCTGCCCGTCCTGCCCCATCACCACTGGCAATTCTCTGACGCGCTTCCCGTCTGTTCCCAAGGCCCAAAGTCTGAGCTTTGTCTGATCCGTCTTGAGCTTCAACGTGGCCTGAACCTGACTGATCAACATCGGCAATTTGCCCATGCTCAGAATCTGCTTCTGATGACCATGATCCGTAAACTGCGAACCACTGGCCCGACTGTCGCTGGCAACAATCAGGAGCATGCGTTGTGACTGGTTAACAGGCTTGCGATCCAAAGCGCAAAGCAGCATCGTTGCCTTACCGGATGTTAACTGCCACACGGTGTCGGCCAGACTTACCTGATCCCCAGCATGACTCAGCGAAACGCCCTGGCTTGTTGGTGTGTCCACCGACATCATGCCCTGCGAGGGTTTGATGGTGATTTGGTTCGTGTCGCTTTGATACACATCCGCCTGCACATTGCTTTGATTGCCCGGCGTGAGAATCTGCTTCTGACGCAGGTAGCTAATGGCCTGCTCGGTGACCTGTAAATCTGAATCAACCTCCGCAGCCTCTTCAGCATTGGGAGCAACAATCACCTGGGCGCCCTGCTGCGGATGCATCGTCAGATCAACAGGCAAATCGGCACGCGGGGCATCGGCTTGCGTGAACTGCAAACCAAGCTTACTGATCAAAGCCAAACGTGTGATATGACTGGGCATGGTGTTGGCCCAACCGAGTGTGTCCGCGATCGCCGGGTCAAGCTTCACGCCAATCGTCCCCTTGGCTGGCGCAACGGCATGGGATGCGTAGAGCAACGTGGCCATACGCTCCGCAGCCTTGAGTGACGGGTCACGGGCAACGCGGAAGAACCTTGCAACCGCGTTAATCTCCAGCTCCACAGGTAAGGCGTGTTGGATGATCATCTGCCAACTTTGCAAGCTGGCGTAAGCGCCCATGACCATGCCACATTCATGACGATTGAAATTGAAAAACGGATTGCCCCATTCTGAAACCAGAAACGGTGCGCCCAGATGACTGGCGCCAGCAAGGCGATATGCCATCGCTGCACCACTTTCAATCAGACTCCCATTGTGCATTTTCGCTTTGACACCCCAGCCGTGCGGGTGGTCGTGGTAAGCATGCATGTCGACCATATTCAACGTGCTTCGCGTCATGGCACACTGCACAGCCATCCCGTTGTTGTAGTCAATGACGGGACATTTAAGCCCAATGCTTAACAGTTCATCACGCATCCAGGCAAAGGTCTGCTTTTCATAGTCGGTGATGAAGCGATGCAAATCGCGCGTTGCCTGCGAATCACGACGCAGACCCGGCGTGGGAAGTTGCTCAAAACCAACGGCTGATTCAACCGAATCCCCCCAGGCGTTTTTGAGCTGCTCAAAGCTTGTGTATCGTTGTTTGAGCCAATCCACAAAAAGCGGCTTGATGCCCTTTTCAAAATACTGCATCGAATCGCCCAATGGCATTTGAAATCCGATCCCCGGCTCATTGCGTGCAGCGATGTAAAGCATTTGCGGCTCATCTTTGAGAGCCAGCCCCGTATGCGGGTTGACGTGTTCAAGGAGTTGGCGGACGCCTTGTTTCCAGAGCTGTTGATAGTCTGCTTCGTAGTAGGTTCGCAGCTTGCGCATCTCTTTGCGCAGAGGTCCGCCCATGGTGGAGGTAATGGCTTTGTACATCGTGCCACTGGTGACCGCGTCCATGACAAGATAAATGCCACGCTGTTTGAGTTCATAGCTCAGACGATCAAACCTAGCCAAGCGATCCGGGTTAAAGACGGCATCGGCTGGAGCGTTGTACATCAGGTAAATATCGAGCCAATGCGGGCGCACAGCGTTGTACCCGGCCATGCGAATCTGCTGAGCAAACTCGGCAATCTGCTCATCGGTTTCATACTTGAAGTCCATCATGGGGACTGCACAACCCATGATGCGGATCGGCGTGTCAGGCTGCTGCGTGAAGACCAGCTCCCCCCGGGCATTGATGACGGTAAAGCCCAATGAACCGGCAGGTTGATCATCGACCAGATGTGAAAAGTCCAGCGCGCTACCTGCAATGACCTTCACATTGGTCTGCGGGAATGCGAGCCAGTTCTTGCCATCGGCTTGGATGGTTTGAATTTGTTTTTCCTGTGCCAAACCTGTTGTTGAAACAAGAAGACAACAGATGACACAAAGTACGCGATCAAGCGACATGATCACTCCTTGAAAGTTGGTTGATTGATAATTGGGGAGCAGCGTTTGCGATTAATCCCAACTGGTGGGCCAGACCGCTTTGTCGAACGCGATGACGATATTGCCTGCGAGTATGTATTCGTCGATGTTGTTAAACGAGCCGGAGAAATCGCCGTAAATGGCATTAACACCGTTGGGATGCACCGCCATGTCCGCGTTGTTATTCACAGCATCAACGGTCACCGCAGCATTGGCTGAGATGTCAGAGAGGCGACGATAACGGGGCTTGTAAAAACGCACATCACTGGAAGACTTGGTGTAGACATTGTTGAGTAGATACCAGTAATCGCCCCAAAACTTGGCATCACCGGCGGTGGAATCCATGCCGTTGGGATTGGATTCTGGACAGTCGAAGATGCTGCTGCGATTGGAGCCCACGATGACAGGCGCGGTCTTGGGATTGGGGAGATAGCCTGCCTGTTGCAGACAGCCGAGATTGGTGGGTCGCGCCGGGCCGGGGTTGCTGCCGTACCGCCAGAGGTAGCGCCCGTCATAGTTGGCAGGCGACGTGTCTTTGTACCGTGGGTACGGCCCCCAGTCATTGTGATCCGCTGCATAACTGACGATGGCAGTGCCGATCTGTCTGAGTTGCGTCAAGCATTTGACCGTCTGGGCCTGCTCTCGGGCAGAGCGCAAGGCAGGCAAAAGAATCGCGATGAGCAAGGCGATGATCGAAATGACCACCAGAAGCTCAATGAGCGTAAAGGCCTTGTTTTTGAGGGTAATTTCACGTTTGTGATTCATGGCTTGGTTATCTTGCATGACAATGTTCATCCCGTTTTCTTTCAGACATGCTGCACGACATGACCACACGACTCACGCACAACCAGTGTCGTGGGGGCCGGTGAGACCACGGGTTTGAGCTTGGTTTTCTTATCCAGGTGATCAATCAGAGCATTGGCTGCCAACTCACCGAGGGTCTGACAGTGGTGATCAATCGCGGTGATCGGCGGATCGTTGTAGACAAAGCCCGGCTGATCAATACCAGAGATCAAACTCAGATCACGCGGGCATTGCAGCTGATGTCGACGCATCTGCTGAAGGAACGGCTGGATCATACAGCCACCGAGAATCATGGCAGATTCGCGTTGCTCGACAGGCTGCCGATGCCAATCGGCAAACACGCGCACACCGTTTTCCTCATTGGCTAACGGGACCAAGCGATCATGCAGTTGGATGTGGTTGAGCGTGTCATCCTGCTGAACCTTGGATTGAAGCAGTGACCAGATACGATCCGAGCCGGTGTCGTTGCTTAAGCGCGTCCAACTGATTTTGCGGTGTCCCAGTTCTGCCAGATGTCGCACAGCATCGTAGAGCCCCTGGGCAAAATCATGGGTGATGCTGGGGACCAGACCTTCATACTCAAACGCATCACCGATGCTCACAACGGGAATGCCGAATTCGGTGATGCGAACGACAGCTGCTTTGCAGACATGGCCGGTAAGAATCAGGCCGTCGACGGAACGTTTACCGACTTGGTCAGGGAGGACGAGTTTGTCGATGTGCGTGAAGTTGTAGCGGTTGACGCTCAGGCAATAACCGCGCTGCCGAGCAATCTCTTCGACACCTGCCAACTGCTGGGCGAAGTAGACATTGGACAGCCCCCCCCCCACTTCGTCAGAGAGCAGAAAACCGATGTAGCCGGTCTTGTTGGTTGCCAGGGCGCGGGCAGCTGCATTGGGTTGATAATTGACCTCTTTGGCAGCATCGTGGACACGCTGACGGGTCTCATCGCTGATCGACCAGCCGGAGTTGATGTTGCGCAGCACGTAGGAAACGGTGGTGACACCGACCCCGGCTTTGCGGGCGACATCGGCCATGGTGGCATGCTGTTTTCGGGCCATGGTGACTCCTGAACGGCTTGGTGAAATCATTAGTGAAACGCTTCACTACAGACAAGTGTAGCGCTTCACTTAGCCAAATCAAGCGCGTTGAAGAGAAAATTTCAGAAACGCCCAGGCAGGCCAGAAGTTCCGTAAAGGCATTATTTACATAATTTTAAATAAATAGAGACCACTCTCGATCATTTGAGCACCGGGTGTTAACCCGGTGCCCCCTGGCTTAACACATGCACAACGGGCACCGGGTTGACACCCGGTGCTCAACTTTTGAA
>JBICHS010000039.1:0-4140 GCA_043101135.1 Phycisphaeraceae bacterium JB051 | reverse complement strand
AGGCGGATGACTACGTGCTTGCCATCGGCGAAATGTATTCCGTGCGTGAGTTCTGCGAACGAGCATTCGGTCGTCTTGATCTGGATTACAAGGACTTTGTCGAGATCGACCCACGCTATTACCGACCCGCGGAAGTGGAGTTATTGCTCGGTGATCCCGCCAAAGCCAAGGCCAAACTCGGATGGGAGCCCAAGTGCAGCTTCCAGCAGCTTGTTGAAATGATGGTCGATAGTGACCTTGAACTGGCAGGCCGCGAGAAGACCTTGATTGATGCAGGACATAAAGTCGATCTGACTGGTGAATAAACAAAACAAGGCATTCAAACCACAGAGGACACAGAGGTCGCAGAGAGATATGTAGAATGTATTTCTCTGAGTTCTCTGTGTCTTCTTTGGTAAAAAACAAACATGCTTGATTTAACACAACAAAAAATTTGTATCACAGGCGGCGCAGGTTTTCTTGGTCGGCATGTGGTTGAGCAACTCAAAGCCCGTGGCGTGACCGATGAGCAGCTATTCATCCCGCGTCGCAAGGATTTTGACTTAACCGTCGAAGCCGATGTTGCCAAGCTTTATGATCAAGTCAAACCGGACGTGATGATTCACCTTGCTGCGGAAGTCGGCGGGATTGGTGCCAACCGTGAGCATCCGGGCCGTTTCTTTTATGCGAATATGGCTATGGGCATGCATCTTGTTGAGTATGCCCGTCGTCACGCGATTACCAAGTTTGAGCATACCGGGACCGTCTGCGCGTATCCCAAGTTTGCGCCGGTTCCCTTCAAGGAGTCGGACATCTGGAACGGGTATCCTGAAGAAACCAATGCGCCATATGGCGTTGCCAAGAAGGCGATCTTCGTGATGCTTGACGGGTACAAGCGTGAGTATGGTTTGGATAGCAGCGTGGTCGTGCCTGTGAATCTGTATGGCCCACATGACAATTTCGATTTGCATTCGTCGCATGTGATTCCCGCATTGATCCGTAAGTGTGAGACCGCCCGCGTCAATGGTGATTCAGCCATCAGCTGCTGGGGGACCGGTAGTGCCTCGCGTGAGTTCCTTTACGTGGAAGATGCTGCCAAGGGCATCGTCGAAGCGACGGTCAAGCTCGACACCCCCACGCCAGTGAACCTGGGGACCGGCAATGAGATCACCATCAAGAACCTCGTCGAGCTCATCGCAAGACTTGTCGGTTTTCAAGGCGAGATCCAATGGGATGCCACCAAACCCGATGGCCAGCCGCGTCGTCAGTTGGATACCTCGCTGGCTAACGAATTACTCGGTTGGCAGGCGCAGGTGAGTTTTGAAGATGGTCTGCGAAAGACCATCCAATGGTGGCGTGAGAATGCCCAGTGATCTGATGCCAACGTTTTCATCAGTCACTCAATCGGCTATCCTTATCTGCCTATGAGTCGACAAGGCCCAGTCATCACGATCGGCAATTTTGATGGTGTCCACCTCGGGCATCAGGCCATCCTGTCGCGCGCCCGCAAGTTGGCGGATGATCTGAACGCACCGTTGATGGCGATCACCTTCGACCCACCCCCAGCCCATTTGATCCGTCCCCAGATGCCCATGCAGTCGCTTGGGAGCATTGATCGACGTGTTGAAAAGCTCAAACATGCCGGTGCCGACGAAGTGAAAGTCATCACGCCAACGCCCGATTGGCTTCATCAGGCGCCCGATGCATTTATCCAAAGTCTGCTTGATGAACACCAAATGACCGGCATGGTCGAAGGCGAAGATTTTCGCTTCGGCCTTAACCGTCTTGGTGATGTCTCAATGCTCAAAACTTTCGGCCAGGACATGGGCTTTGCAGTGGATGTTGTTGAGCCGGTTGAGGTCTTACTCAACGATCAACTCATCACGCGCGTCAGCAGCACACTCACACGCTGGTTACTGGCGCATGGTCGCGTAGCCGACACTGCCCGGTGTCTGGGGCATGCCTATGAGTTGCAAGCCACTGTTATTCACGGCGAAAAGCGCGGCCGAACCATCGGCATCCCGACGGTGAATCTGGACTTGAATCAGGTTTACGGTCGTGCGTTACCAGCCGACGCGGTGTATGCGGGATGGGGGATCTTGCTTGACGGTTCGCAATTCCCAGCAGCAATCAGCATGGGCATGAAGCCGACATTCAAAGGGCAGGTTCGCACTCTTGAAGCACACCTGCTTGGGTATGAGGGCGACCTGTATGATCAACAGGTGACGCTGTCGTTTGCCCGATGGATGCGACATCAGCAGCCTTTCCCGAGTTTTGCAGTGCTCCGCAAGCAATTGGATCGCGACCTGTCTCAGATTCGAGATTGGGCCAAGCGTGATGCTCTTTCCATAAATGATATGAATCAGAAAGCAGTGACTCTCGATGAAGTATGAATCCAATATCTCCTTGCAGGCTGCAGGCCAGAAACTGCGTGATGCCAAGCGGATTGTGGTCACCACGCACGCCAAACCTGACGGCGATGCCTTTGGCAGTGTCATTGCGTTATGTGAAGTACTTCGTCGTCAGAAGACGGATGTGACAGCGTTATTCATGCCACCCATCCCCGATGGATTGAAGGATATCTGTGGCGATGTGGCGATCACGTTGTTTGATGATGACTACCAATTGCCCGAGGCCGACTTGTACGTCGTGGTGGACACCGGCGCGTGGTCACAGGTTTCACCTATCCGTGAGCAGTTGGAAAAACACATGGATAAGACGTTGGTCATTGATCATCACATCAGTGGTGATATTGATGCAGCGTTCAAATTCATCGACTCCAAGGCAGCAGCCTGTGCGGAGATCATCGCGCGATTCGTCGATGAGTTGATGGCACATGTTTTCGAAGACAAGGTCGTCTCCAACGCGCTGTATGTCGGCATTGCCACCGACACCGGTTGGTTCAAATTCTCCAACACCCGCCCGCAGACGCATGAGCTTGCTGCAAGACTCATCGCAGCAGGGGTGGATCATGCAGCGTTGTACGCCAAGTGCGAACAGACCGAACGCCCTGAAAAACTCAAGCTGATGATCCGAGCCTTGTCGAGCTTGGAATTGCTCAACGATGCCAACGCTGCGGTGATGGTGTTGCGTAAGAACGACTTCACCGAAACGGGCGCCTTGCCCGTGGAGACCGAACGCTTCGTGGACATCCCGCAGGTGGTTTCGTCGGTGCAGGTCGTGGTGCTTATCTGTGAGTCCACCGATGGCGGGCCGATCCGCATCAGCTTCCGTTCCAAGCCCGGTGCAAATGCCGTGAATGTCGCGGAGCTTGCAGCCAATTTCGGTGGTGGGGGCCATGCTCGCGCTGCTGGAGCGAAGGTCAATGGTGATCTTGATCAGGTTCTGGATCAGATTCGAACGGTGCTGTCGCGCTAAACCGCAAGCGGTTTTCGTTGATACCCGTTTTCAACCTGTCTCAAAAATCCGAAATCCAAAATTCGAAATCCGAAATTCCCGTGCTACAATGTTCGCTTCCCGATTTGGAAGACGTAACCAAAGGATCCTACGCCATGAGTCAACTCAACAAGTACTCCGCACGCATCACGCAACCCGCCAGTCAGGGCGCCTCCCAGGCCATGCTCTATGCCACCGGCTTGTCACAGGAAGACATGAACAAGCCCCAGGTCGGTATCGGCAGCGTCTGGTACGACGGCAACCCCTGTAACATGCATCTCAACGATTTCGGCACCAAAGTCAAAACCGGTGTCGAAGAAGCCGGTATGGTCGGCATGCGATTCAGCACCATTGGTGTCTCCGACGGCATCTCCATGGGCACCGACGGCATGAGCTATTCGCTGCAGTCCCGTGATGTCATTGCTGACAGCTTTGAGACCATCATGGGCGCTCAGTGGTATGACGCGATGGTTGCCATCCCCGGTTGTGATAAAAACATGCCCGGCACGGTCATGGCCATGGCACGCCTCAATCGTCCTGCGATCATGATCTACGGCGGCACGATTAAAGCCGGTTGTGCAGTCCTTGATGACAAAGAAGAAAAGCTCGACGTCGTCAGTGCGTTTCAGGCTTACGGCCAGGCGATCACCGGTGCGATCACGGAAGATCAACGCAAGACCATCATCAACAAAGCCTGCCCCGGCGCAGGTGCATGTGGTGGTATGTACACTGCCAACACGCTCGCATCGTTTATCGAATGCATGG
>JBICHS010000038.1:0-10228 GCA_043101135.1 Phycisphaeraceae bacterium JB051 | reverse complement strand
CCCGCCGAAGTCCCCACTCCTACGCACCGACCCACGCCCCAGCTTGAGATGCTCAACCGAATGCTGCCACGCGGCCAGCAGGTCGCCAAAGAGATGTACGACTGCGATGGTTTTGTCTGTCATCACAACACCGACCTCTGGGCCGACTGCTGCCCGACGGATCGTAACCTGGGTTCGTCGTACTGGGTGATGGGCGGCGCATGGCTGAGTCAGCATCTCTGGGATCACTTTGATCACAGTGGTGATCTGACTTTCCTCAGAGAAACCGCATGGCCACTGTTGTCTGAATCATGCGTGTTTTTCCTGCAATTCCTGGTTAAAAATGACAAGGGCCATCTGATCACCAGCCCAACACTCTCGCCGGAGAATGCCTACCGTTTACCTTCAGGCCAAGCTGGGACACTGTGTGAAGGCTCGACGATGGATAGTGCCATCCTGCACATGCTGTTTAAAAACACGCTTCGCGCGGGCAAAGCACTTGGCGAATCAACCGAACTGCTTGAGCAAATCCAACAGGCGATTGAACAGCTCCCCCCACTCTCCATCGGCAAGCACGGCCAACTCATGGAGTGGCTCGAAGACTATGACGAACTGGATCAACATCACCGTCATGTCTCACACCTCTTCGCATTACACCCCGGCAATCAGATCGACCCAACACTCACACCCCAATTAGCTGAAGCTGCAAAAACCACACTCAAACGTCGCGGTGACGATGGCACAGGTTGGTCCAAGGCATGGAAGATTCTTTTCTGGGCGCGATTGGGCAAAGGCGACCGTGCTCATGACCTACTCAAAAACCTGTTGGAATTAGTTGATTCACACAGCGGCGATCCGATCAACTATGAACATGGAGGCACGTACCCCAACCTTTTCTGTGCTCACCCGCCCTTCCAGATTGACGGGAACTTCGGCGGCTGTGCTGCCATCGCGGAGATGCTGGTGCAAAGCCACACCACCATGACCGATGAGCAAGGTAACGAGCAACCGATCATCCGACTCTTACCCGCCTGCCCAACGCAATGGTCCACCGGCAGCGTATCCGGCTTGCGAACGCGCGGTGGATTTGAACTGCATATGCAATGGGAAAACAGCAACATCATGGCAGGCAAAATCACTGCAACATACGACAGCCAATGTTTACTGATCATCAATGGTATTGAAAAACAGATCGTCCTTAAAGCCGGCGAATCAATCAGTCTTGTTGATTAACCCTGATCGTTAAACATGCCACGGATCGCAACAAGTGAGAACGTTGTGATGTGTTTGATGATGTCATCATGACGCTGACAAATGGGCGGAAGCTGTGGGTGCAAGCGATCATGAAACTCACTGTGATCCACGTAATACAGACATTGGCCGATGATACTTGAACGGACGTAAATCATCTGTTCATCGGTGAGCGTTGTCTGGGCAATGTCTGAAACAATCTTGCCCAGTGTGCCGTTGATGGCAACGGTGAGTTCCTGCAGCTGTTGGTTAGCAGCTTCATTGGGGAACTGCAGGTCACGCGCGAGGATATCGCAATGCCATGTCGGGCGTTCCTGTTCCATGACAATGGCAAAGAAGGATCGGATAAAGTGCTCAAGGCGCTGCGCCGGCGTGCCTTCAATCTGGATACTTTGGATGCGTCGGAAGGTTTCGATGATAAATTCGTAGGCTTCCTGAACCACCGCATTGTAGAGATTGAACTTATCAGTGAAGTGATAATTGACCGCTGCCAGCGAGGTGCCTGCCTTGCGGGTGATCTGCTGGATGGTCGCTGCTTCGAGGCCGACCTGGCCGATGATCTGGCCTGCCGCCTGAATGAGCTTACGCTTGGTTTCCAGGGCCGAACTATTATTCTTCACATTTGCCATACAAATTTCACTTTACCATTGTCACTTCATCTGACGCTTGAGGTAACTCCCAACCACCTCCAAGTACCTTATAAAGATACACGAGATCGGTTGACACTGCAGTCTGAGACTGAGCCAAAGCACTTTGAGCCTGATTCAGAGACTGCTTGGCGTTGAGGACATTGATGAAGTCCACAAGCCCGGCATCGTTAAGCTTGATGGCATGCTCGGTGGCTCGCTGATTGGCATCAACGGACTTTTGTAGCATGTCACGACGCGTTTGTTCACGGTCATAAAACACCACGGCATTTTCGACTTCTTCCATCGCAGTGAGTAACGACTGCTGATAGGTGATGGCAGCCTGATCACGTTGTGCCTCGGCGGTCTTGATGTTGGCTTTGATTAAATTGCCATCAAACAGACGCCAACTCACACCGGGGCCAAGCGAGTAGAACAAGCTGCGATTATCAGCAAAGTTGGAGAGTTGCGTGGAACTCAGGCCAATCGTGCCGTTGAGGGTGAACTTGGGATACAGCTCTGCGGTCTGGACACCGATCTGCGCGGTGGCCCCCGCAAGGCTGCGTTCGGCGGCACGGATATCCGGCCGCCGACGCAGCAATTGAGCGGGAACGCCGGTGGGGATAGACGGCGGTCCCAGGGGTATGGGCTTGATGGCTTCCAACTGATTCATCAGGCTCGCAGGCGATTGGCCAAGCAGCACGCCAAGACGGTGAATCGTCTGCTTGATTTGAGCCTGAAGGGTTGGAACTTGCGCGCTGGTGGTCTGCACCAACGCTTCGGATTGAGCAACGGTCAGGTCGGTGGTGATACCGGCTTGCAATCTTGATTTCTGAATGTCGAGTGTGTCCTGTTGCGACACCACATTGGCATCGACCAGTGACAACTCGTACTGATAGCCGCGTAGCTGAATGTAGTTGGTCGCCACCTCAGCAAGCAAAGTCACCAACGTGTTACGGCTTTGTTCGACGATGCTGTCATAGCTTGCTTGTGAAGCTTCGATGCTCCGACGATTGCCACCGAACACATCAATCTCCCAGTTGGCGTCAAAGCCAGCCTGCATCAGATTACGCGAGCCCGTTGAAACACCGTTGGCATTCTCGCTGGTACGCGTCAAAGTATCCGCAGCCGTTGCATCAATGGTCGGCTTAAGCGATGCACCTGCTGCAACAAGCTGCGCACGGGCTTCACGGATACGCGCCTGGGCCAACTGTATATCCAGGTTCGACGCGATGGCATCATCAATCAACTGATCAAGCATCGGATCGTTAAACGTCTTCCACCAGTGTGCCAAATCAGCAAAGGATTCAGCTGACGGTGAAGCGTTAAAAGCTTCGGGCATGTTCGATTGGGGCGTCTTGTAATCCGGGCCAACGGTGCAGCCGGTGATCAACAATGAGCTGCAAAGACTCAACGCCAACAGATTTCTTGTGGTTGTAAAAAACATCATCAAACTCCGTACTTATTCACCATGCGTGGTAACCATCGCAGGCTGCAGACTTGCTGGGACATGTTCAGGATCAACAGCCACTTCGTGCTTCCGATGACCGGAATGGAAGAAGCTGGTACGGTTGAGCACCTTTTCCTGGAACTCTTCGAGGTACAGATAAATCACCGGGGTGACATACAGCGTGATCAACTGACTCACGAGTAAGCCACCGACGATCACCAAACCCAGAGGCATACGACTTTCACCGTCAGCACCCCACCCCAGTGCGATGGGGAGGGCGCCCATCACCGCGGCGATGGTGGTCATCATGATCGGGCGGAAACGGTCCATCGACGCATCGTGAATCGCCTGCTGGGCAGTCTGACCTTCGTCAATGCGTTGCAAGGCAAAGTCCACGATCATAATGCCGTTCTTCTTGACGATACCCATGAGCATGAACATGCCGACGTAGGCATACAGCGAGAGTTCCTGATTGAAGTACCACAACGTTGCCAAGCCACCGATCAATGCCACCGGCAAAGATGAAAGCACGGTCAGCGGGTGCAGGTAACTTTCATACAACACGCCAAGAATCACATACATCACGAACACAGCAACGACCATGAGAACAGCCATGTTCTGCACCATCTCGATAAACGTCTTGGCTTCACCTTGCAGTTCACCACGCACGGTCGGGGGCAATGTTTCAGCAGCAGCATTCTGGATAAAGTCCGTCGCTGCACTGGTCGACACACCCGGCGCGACGTTAAACGAGAACGTCACGCTGGTGAACTGATTGAGGTGGTTCACTGACTGCAACCCCAGATTCTTTTCCCACTTGACCACTGCATCAAGCGGGATATTGCGTTGACCATCGTCAGACTTGATATAAAAGTCTGCGAGGTTCTCTGACTGGCTGCGGCTTGCATCTTCAGCTTCAAGAATCACCTGATACTGATCCGTCGCGGACTTGATCAGGTACAGGTAGTTCTGCGAAAAGCTCGTCGCCAGTAGTCTTTCAATGCGAGCGACACTCACGCCATACATCGCAGCCTGTTCACGAAGAATCGACACGTTCAGATAAGGCTGATTATTGTAGTAGTCCGGCTGAACCCGTAAAAAGCCCGGGAATTCACGGAATTTTTCAAGGAGCTTGCCTGAGTATTCATACACCTTGTCCGGATCAACACCAGAGATAGCATAGGTGATTGATGCGGAGTTGTTGGCTGATGCACCAGTGGAAATCTGAAGTACAGGCTGGGGCTTGAACAGCCCAATGACACCCGGGACATTGGCAAAGAGCCCCCCGGAAAGTTGCTGAGTGACATCAACGATCGGCTGACGTTCTTCTCGATCATTAAGGAAAGCCAACAGCAAGCCCTGGTTATAGCCACCGAACTGTCCATTGCCTGTCATGGTGAATGAAGCGCGAACCGCGGGATTGTTTTGAATAACTTCTTCAGCCTTTTGCTGATAGCCACGCATCTTTTCGTAGGACGCACTATCCGGGCCGATCATCACACCCCAGACAAAACCACTATCACCAACAGGCAGAAACGTCTTGGGCAGATTGACCATCAGGTAACCAGTCCCCACCAGGCACAATACCCAGGTGATGGCTGAGAGATAGTGATGCTTCAAGGCCCACGTAAGTGTATTGCCATAGATGCCGAGCACCCACTTTTCGATCTTCATCGCAGTACGTTCCAACCACGGCTGCTTCTTACCCGGGCCACGCTCAGCAAGCATGCGCGAACACATCATCGGCGTGAGGGTCAGCGACACCAAACCCGACGAAATGATGGCAACGATAATCACCACGGAGAACTCGCGGAACACGCGGCCCATCAAGCCGGGCATCAAAAGCAAAGGCAGGAACACCGCAGCCAACGACAACGTCATTGAGATAATGGTGAAGCTGATTTCCTTGGCCGAGTTGATGGTTGCAGCACGGACATTTTCCCCATGTTCCATGCGACGAATCGTGTTTTCAAGGAACACAATCGCATCGTCCACCAGGAAACCAATCGCCAACGTCAATGCCATCAGCGAGAGGTTGTCCAGACTGTAATTCATGATCCACATGACGATGAACGTCATCAGCAAACTCAGCGGTAAAGCCACCGCGGGAATCAACGTATCACCGGCACGACCCAGGAACAGGAAGATCACCATCACAACCAACACAAAGGCAATGACCAACGTTTCCTTCACATCATCCACCGAATTCACAATCGTTTCAGCACGGTTGTGAATCAAAACCAGACGAACGCCCTGTGGCAATTCAGCATTGATCTGTGGGATGATCTCGGAAACCTTTTCGGCCACGGCAACGGCATTACCACCGGCCTGGCGATACACCGCACAGATCACCGTCGCAGCAGGTGTGCCATACTCACGGGACCAGAAGTTCATCTTGATTCGCTCGTCCTGCACACTGTCCGTGGCGGTCGCGACATCACGCAGATACACCGGCGCACCATCGACGGTACTGATGATCATGTTGTTGTACTGCTCAGCTTTATCCAGCTGTGCCATCGGACGCAGAACAACCGCTTCATTGTTGTTATCAAATTGACCTGCACCGGTGTAGCTTGTCCCGCCTTGAATCGCGTTGGACAAGTCTTCCAACGTTAAACCCAATGCAGCGAGCTTGGATGGATCAGCCTTGATGCGAATCGCAGCCTTGGTGCCGAAGATATCCACCTTGGAGACACCTTCAAGAATACTGATCTGCTGAGAGACCTGCGTGTTGGCATAATCATAGAGTTGACCTTGCGTGATGGTATTACTGGTCAACGCCATGAAAATGATCGGGCTGTCGTTGGGATTGGTCTTGGAAATCGTCGGCTGCGACGGCAGGTCCGAAGGCAACTGACCGCTGGCTGCGGTGATGGCGTTCTGCACATCGGTAGCAGCACCGTCGATGTCCTTATTCAGCGAGAACTGAAGCGCGAATGACGTATTGCCTTGGCCGGATTTACTGGTGACCATCTCCAGGCCGGAGATCTGCATGAACTGACGTTCCAAAGGCGTGGCAACGTTGTTGGCCATCGTCTCAGGGCTTGCACCGGGGTATCCGACCTGCACCTGAATCACCGGGTAGTCCACCGCAGGCAAGTCATTGACGGGAAGCTGCGTGTAGGACCAGACACCCCAGAGCACCACTGACAATGTCAGCAAGACGGTCATCACGGGACGTTGAATAAAGGGTAATGAGATATTCATGAGCTTACTGCCTTGATTGCAATGTCACTTTTTCCGGACATCGCCAGTCATGGGAATGGTCTGTAAAAATCAAGTCCGCAGATCAAACTGCTCATCTGCGGACTTGGATGGGGGGTGTGTATCAGGAGGCGTTTGCGGCCTTGGTTTTGGATGTTTGTGCAGACTTCACATCAGTTGCCTGTGCGGCTTGCGGGATGGTCACCGGGCCACCGGGGCGGACCATCAGTTGCCCATCAACAATGACGCGTTCACCGGACTTGATGCCATCGACGACGACCCATTGCTCATGAGATTGCCCTGTTGTTACAGGTCGGTACTGTGCATGATCCTGTTCATCGACACTCAGTACATACTGACCCTTCTGGCTAAGCTGCACTGCAGCCTGGGGAACGAGCACAGCATCATCAAGCGTCTTGAGGATCAATTGCACGTTGACAAATTGGCCGGACCAGAAATGCATGTCTTTGTTGGCCATGGTCGCACGCAAGCGCACGGTACCGGTTGCCTGTTCGACAGCGTTATTCAAAAAGGTCAGATCGCCTTCAACGCCCTGCCCTGAATCACCGGGCAATTTCACGAATGCCTTGAGGCTGTGTTCTGACATGTAATGGCGAACCTGAGCAAGCTGCTGTTCATTGATGGTGAACTGGGCATAAATCGGGCTGAGCTTCTGAATGGAGAGCATCGCAGTGTCGTTTTCACGAACGATATTGCCCACGTCGATCAACCGAGCCCCCGCACGTCCATCAATCGGTGAGGTGATGGTGCAGTAGTCCAGGCGAATCTTTGCGGTGCGTACCGATGCCTGGGCAGCAGCCACCTGAGCCTTGGCCACCTTCACCGCATTTTTCTTGGTGTCGTAATCTGTCTTGGAAACCGCATTGGTCCCTGCGATGGTTTCGTAGCGCGCCAGTTCGATGTTGGCAAAATCAAGTGAGGCTTCACTCTGAGCCAACTGCGCCTGGGCCGATGCCAATGCCGCTTCAAACGGGATGCGATCGAGCTTGAAGAGCGTCTGCCCCTTGCGGATCATCGCACCGTCTTCAAAGCACTTCTCGACAACCTGCCCTGAAATACGTGGCATGATCGTGACGGCTTCGGTCGCCACAGCCTGGCCAATGCTGTTGATGTACAGCGGGACGTCCTGAGCCTTGGCGTTGGCGATCATCACCACCGGGGCAGGCATGGCGGCAGCAGCCTGAGGTTGTGCTTCACTCTTTGACTGAGGCTTGCAACCGACTGAAACAAGAACCACCCCAACGAGAAAAACAGCTGCTAATCCTTTGCTAAAAGGCACTTGCATACATTTCGGCATTTGATTCACGGGGTTTTGAGCGTACTTCATGACGGGGCTCCATTATTAATAATTAATTTCAATTTATGATTAATAATGACTCATGTCAAGCGATTTGGAATCAAGTTTTTTAAATTTGCGTTTCAATCCCCTTCACAGACGGCACGGCTATCAGAGATGCAAAGGCCTTGGGGCTGATGTACCAAACAGCCTGAAAGTGATTCGATCGGTTGGGGTTAGGGGTTGTCTGATGTCATGGCTGACGATCCGATAACGGTCCTGTGTTATGCTGTATGTCGATGCGAAAAATGTTTCCATTTCATCTTCGGGCTACACTCAAGCCCACGATCTCGCTGCCACTTGCCTGTCGCTCTGTCGGGCACTACAAGGTCTTTCCCGGCTGGCACAACCCGGGGATGCGGAAAGATTTTTGCGAGTTGTTCTGGGGGATCAAAGGTGAAGGTCAACTGCTCGTTGACAACCAACCGGTCACGCTCAAACCCGATCACATCCTCGTGCTTTACTCCGGCGACCTGCATCATGTCACGGCCAGGGACCATTGGGAGTATCGCTGGATGACCCTTGATGGGCAGATACCCGATCAGATCCTTCGTTCGTTTGGGTTCGGCAAACAGACCATGTACACCGGCAAGTGTCCTGAGGAATTGTTCACACGACTGTCCAGTGAGATTCATGACATCAGCCCACACGGTCAACGCATCGCAAGCACGACGGCTTACGAAATTCTATCCATTGCCATCTCCACCGAATCTGATAACGAAGCACAAAGCAAAAAGTCCCCCAGCTATCGGCAAATGAAACAAGCATTGATGCTGATCAAAAAGCAGTATCACAATCCTGATCTGAACGTCACTGAAATTGCACGGCAGATCAACATGCACCGAACGAATCTGAGCAAGCTCTTTAAAGACAAAATGAAGATGACGCCCATCGCGTATCTGAGTCTGTATCGGGTAAGCCGCGCCATCCAACTCATTCAGGGAACCGATTTGAGTTTTGCGCAGATCGCCAACAAAACCGGCTTTGCCTGTCCCAACTATTTCACCAACGTCATCCGTAAGCGAACCGGTGAATCCCCAAGCTCACTACGCCAACAGGCACGTGCAACACAGACCACAGATTTATAGATCAATCCACATCTTTACAATTGATCCGGACAATCAGACGCCTAAGCTTTTCTTGTCACATCCACGAGGACTGCAAGCATGTCGACAATGTCTTACCGATTGTTTTTCAAAATCACACGCTGCCTGGCATGGATTATCTGCATGGGGATCGTCCCCCTGCCGACCGCCAAGGCAGGTGTTCTTGATCCTGCCACAGAAGTAAAGATCATTCGTCAAGGACAAACAATCACATTCACATCGGCCAGCCAAGCCATCGCCAAAGCCCAAAGGGGCGACGTGATCGAATTGGGGGCTGGCACGCATGCAGGCCCACTGGTTTTAGACAAAGCCAATCTCACCCTGCAGGCCAAACCCGGTGTCATCGCACGCGTTAACGGCAACGATGCCAACTGGAAACCGCAATGGAAACGTGCACCTGAGTTTGGTGCAACGGCGTGGCAAAGTCCCATTGATTTTGAACCCGTCACGATGAGCATCAATCAACGTGTGATGATCCATGCAACCGAATCACGAGGCGGGTTACTTGTCCATGACAACGGCGTCGGTCGCGGTGGACGTCTGCCACTGCACAGTGTCTTTACCTTTCGTCAATCGCAGCGTGATGTCATCGTTTCCTTTGCAACCGACATCAATCCCAACCAACAAACCATTGAAGCAGCCCAAGAAGGCCGTTGCGCTATCGACATTCGCGCGGATCACTGCGTTGTACGCCATCTCATAGCCAACGGTGGCAAGGCAGCCATCAACCTCCAAGACACAACCGGCAGCGTCGTGGAACATTGCCTGGCCTACGGTGCAGATATCGGCATTCGCCTGACACAAGGCGCGACGCAATGCAAGATCCTGCGTTGCGATGTGACCTGGAACCAGGATGCCATGAGCATTGACTGTGATACCAACAGCGGTCTGGCTGGCGATGATGTCTGGATGGCGCACAAACGTTTTGGGACCTATGACAAATGGGGCATTCTTGCTTTTCGTGCTGGCCCTAACAATGAGATTTCAGGCAACTATGTTTACGACACATGGAACGGCATCCAAAACGAAACAGGTATCAGCAAAGAAGACATCGCAGCACACTATCAGGAAAACATTTTCAAAGGCATCTCCAATTTCAATGTCGGATTAAAGGTTCATCACAATCGTGTTGACCTGACCATGGATGACGCACTTGAACCCGGTGGCGATCTCAAAGACAACCATTGGTATAGCAACCTGGTGACCCGCGCACGTTGTGCTGCAAGACTCAAAGCCATCGCAATCGGCCCGTTCT
>JBICHS010000037.1:0-2603 GCA_043101135.1 Phycisphaeraceae bacterium JB051 | reverse complement strand
AATTGGAATCTATGTGTATCAAGATGTAATTGCACATATTCCCAATTCACTTAATCGTATTGAATGGCCTTTTAAAGATCGCATATGTGTTCAATACTTCACACAATATCTAGCCGATGTCTCAATTCCGTATAAATCATTAAACTCAAATGACAGATATGGCGGAGATGAAGATACAACAGTATTAATGGTTGGTTTAAATACATACGCTTATTTTGACTCTGATGGTTTAATCAAAATATTAGCGACAAACGAATCCAACCAACAAGCCTCCACCCAAATTAACTAAAAAATTCTTCTCTCTTACCTCTGAGTCCTCTGCGTCTCTGCGGTAAAAAATTGCCTTGTCTGTCTTAGCCCTTCTTCCCACAACACTGTTTGAACTTTTTACCACTGCCACAGGGACACGGATCGTTGCGGCCGATTTTTTGTCTTGGCTGATTGCGTGGGGGTGGGGCCATCATTTGGCGGTGTTGTTGGGCTTGGATTTGGTCGAGGTATTTGTAGTCGCTGGCGGGTCGGCCCATGCGCAGGACAGCTGCCATCTTCTCAAATGTCGGGATGGTGTGTTTGTAGAAAGCCATGTAGCCTTCGCAGAGATAGGCTAAACCGTCTTCGCCGTCGGGGGTTTGCAGGATGCGGTCTTTGGGACAGGCTCCCCAGCAGTATTTGAGGTAGTCACATTTCTTGCAGTACTCGGGGAGCGTGTCGCGTTTGTCGTTGCCGAACTTGCGCTGCTGATCGGATTCTGTCATCTCGGCAATGGTTTTGTCTTTGATATTACCAAGATAGTATTCGGGGCTGACGTAGTGGTCGCAGGCGTACAAGCCGCCGTCATGTTCCAGAGCCATGGCATTGCCACAGGTTTCAGAGTGCACGCAAAGGGAGGATGGGTAGCCGAAAACCATGCCGAGCATGAGGTCGAAGTGTTGGACGAAGATTTTGCCGACGTCTTCGCGTTCGATCCAGCGGTCAAAGACGGTGTTGAGGAACTCGCCCCACTGTTTGGGTTGAACGGATCGGACACCGATTTTCTTGCCATCGGGTTGAATGATCGGCAGGATGGGTCGCTGAATTTTCTTGGCTTCGAGGACCTGATCGTGTTCGACGATGGGAATGAACTGGAAAAACGTTGAGCCGATGGATCGGAGGAAGTCGTAGATTTCAGCGGGGAAGTTGCCGTTGTCTGCCTGGACGACGGTGAGGGTGTTGAAGTCGACTTCGTGTTTTTGCAGGACTTCGATGCCACGCATCACGTCCTTGAAGCTGCCACCGCCCTTTTTGTCATAGCGATGCAGGTCGTGGATTTTTTCCGGACCATCAACGGAGACGCCGACGAGGAAATTATTGTCCTTGAGGAATCTGCCCCACTCGTCATCAAGGAGTGTTGCGTTGGTTTGCAGCGCGTTGGTGACCGGCACGCCGGGACGGGCATACTTTTTCTCGAATTCCATGACCTTTTCGAAGAACTTGACACCCATGAGGGTGGGTTCACCGCCCTGGAAGGCAAAGACGATTTCGGGGGTGTTGGCAGGTTGACCTTCAATGTACTGTTTGATGTAGCGTTCGAGTTGATCCTCATCCATGCGGAAGTTGGATTTACCCTCCCACAGATCTTCCTTTTCGAGATAGAAACAGTAGGAGCAGTCGAGGTTACAGATCGGCCCGATGGGCTTGGTCATCACGTGGAACGGCACCTTGGCCTGCATCACGGGAAGCGCGATATCACCATTGTCAGTGGGAGTCGAAGGCGGGTTGGCGGTAAAATGTGTCATAGTCCTTTATACTAACAGCCCATGACGGATAAACCAGTCCAAACTGATAAACCTTTGGCGATGTATACGCGACACAGTCGCAAGTGGTTGCACAATCGCTACGTCTACCCCGTCATCAGTCGGCGTAGCGGCGGTTTGTCGATTGGGATTAATCTGAACCCGGACAAAATCTGCAATTTTGGCTGTGTTTATTGCCAGGTTGAACGATCCAGCGATGATCAACAACCCGAGCCGGTAGACGTTGCAATCGTGCAAGCGGAGTTGCGCGATTTGCTCGAAAGTGTGACGCGTGGGACGTTGTGGGAGGACTCATTTTTCGACGATGTGCCTAAGGAAAAGCGCGTGCTCAAGGACATCGCTTTTTCCGGTGATGCCGAGCCGACGAGCAGCCCCAGTTTCCTGGCGGTGGTGCTTGCAGCAGCAGAGATGAAGCGAGCTTTCAAGCTCAGCGACGTCAAACTGGTGCTCATCACCAATGCCACGCTGCTGTCGCGGAGTTCGGTGGCTGAGGCATTACACGTCATCAAAGCCAACAACGGGGAGATCTGGGCCAAGCTCGATGCGGGGACTGCCGAATATTACAAGCTCATCAACCAGCCGGTGATCCCCTTTGACCGGGTGCTGGACAACATTCTCAACGCCGGACGCCAGCAGAAAATCGTGATTCAGACGATGGTTGCCAAGGTCGGCAGCAAACCTTTCCCAATCCCCGAGCAGGACGCCTACATCCGCCAAATCGCGAAATTATTGGACCAAGGCTGTCGTATTACCCGCATTCAACTCTATACGGTTGCGCGTGATCCCGGTGAAGCGAACTTGCCGGAAAAC
>JBICHS010000036.1:0-4502 GCA_043101135.1 Phycisphaeraceae bacterium JB051 | reverse complement strand
TGCGACGGATCAGTCGACGGATCAGATAGGCGGTGGTGGTCTTGCCGTTGGTCCCGGTGACGCCCACCAATCGAAGCTTGGTGCTTGGGTGATCGAAAAAGCGATCAGCCAGGGTGGCGGTCAGCGCGGTGTCCACGGATTGAGCCTGGAGTACGGTCACATGTTCAGGCAGGTCATCTGGGACCTGTGAACAAAGCACTGCAACAGCGCCCGCTGCGACGGCATCGGCAATGAACTGCGAGCCATCGGATTGCGTCCCGCTACGGGCGATGAATAGACAGCCTGAGCTTGCCAGACGCGAGTCTTCGCAGACATCGCAAACTTCTACGGATTGATCCCCGCGAACCAACGTGATTGGCAGGTCCTGGATTAACTGACTGATGTGCATGAGGTACTTCTACGTTTTTAACAAGTCAAAACAAAACAACGATGGATGACACACTGTAATCTTAATTGTTATCGGCTATTGACCATCAAACCGGCCAATGTACATCGTTCATCGCGTTTTAAGGATCACGCAGAACAATTCGCAACATGATTGGCGATATGAAATCCGCAAGCCATGTGTGATGAAATGAATCGTAAAAGCACATTAGGGGATCCGCCCTACCCAAAACCTAGCCGATACCCGGTATTATCTGGACGCAAGATTCGCATGATCGACTCCCAAAGCGCACAGGCGTTACCAACATCGCGCCAAGCGTGGTGTTTTTACTGAGTTGATTGACCGACTGATGCCGGAATAAGACATTTCAGTGATTAGTGATCAATTGGTTTCCCGCCAGAGACACAATGTAAACTAAGGGCCGGGCAGAATGGGCATCACGCTTAACCCCACAATTAAAACGCTCAATGTTGGTGATCGCGACCGACAGAAACTTGTCAGCTTCGTCAACGCTTTAGGTAAGCAACAGGCAGCCAATGTCATCATCGATAATGACCGCCGAAACCTGCGCGTTGACTATCATGCCAAGAACATTCAACTTGAAGTGCTTCCTGAAGACAGTGAAGCAGTGAAATTTGAAGTTGTCGGTCGCAATTTGAGTAACCGCGGTTTTGCCTTTATTCATGGGCAATTTGTTCATCTAAATGTGCGTTGCAGACTCTATCTGCCTCAGATCAATGATGACCGCATTTACTGTGTTGAAGGTTATATCACGCGCAGCCGACACATCAAAGGGCTGATTCATGAAGTGGTGATGATCTTTGATCATCCGATTGATCTGACGCGCTTTGTAAAACTTGCACCCTCACAGATGAAAAAGAACATGCGTGACCGTGGTGACGACCGCGCAGGTCATATCATCGTCGCCATGATGGGTCGGGAAAATCGAACCCTCAAATTCGCGGTCACCCCCAAGGTGCTTGACGACGAAAACATCACCTTTCACCACGGCCTGAGATTCAGCCCGGGCATCATCTGCGTGGTCGGACTGCCTTGCAAAGATGGTTCGCAAACCAGTGTGTCAGGGCGTATTGACCAATGCGAACAGATCGAAGAAAACGTCTACGTCGTCAACGTCAAGTACGATAAACCCATCGACAGTTCCCTGGTCATCACGTGGATGGACGAAAGCCAGGAAGTCCTGCCTGATGCGCGGCGTGCTTTGATTGTCGATGATGATCCGGATGCCACTACGCTGTTGGAACTGCGTCTGATGCAGATGGATGTCAAACCGATCATCTGCACAACGAGTACCGAAGCGATGAGCATTCTCAGCAAGGAACAGATCGACATAGTCCTGCTGGATATCTATCTGGGTGAGGAAATGGGGTTTGACGTATCCATGAAACTACGACAGATCGGCTATGAAGGGCCGATCGTCGCCATGTCTTCGGATAATAGTCTGAATACCGAGGGGCATTCGCTGGCATCAGGTTGTAACTCATTCCTGAGTAAACCCATCAAGCCTGACGCTTTGCATGAAATACTCGCGCGTTTGTGGAACAGCGAAACGCAGCAAGCTGATCCAAGTTGATCTTACGCGGTGATGGCGCGGCTGTCGCTGGGGCGGACCCAGATGCTCGTGCGACCACGGTGGCCTTGAAGTGTCGTCAGACGTTCAAGGTAGTTCTGCAACGCACGTTCTTCGAAATTGATCAAAAACTCACGAGCCGCTGTGCGATTGTGCTGACAGATGGCTTCGATGATCTGTTGTTTGGATTTGACTTGCAGCATGTCCAACTTCCTTTCATGGCTGGTCGAGCGAATACAACGCTTGTCTTCCGGCTCCATTTCATCGGCCAGATCACCAACAACAGTCGCCATGGTTTACTATCGGACCTAACCACTGCCCGATAACCAATTTTTTTGATTCAATTGCCACCCAATTATCGGCCACGACCGGCATGCTCCGCATTCTGTCACCGATTCCTACCCGGCAAACTCCCCCATCTCCGGTTATCATGCTCACTTGGCAATTGACACACCAAGGAGATGCCCAAGATGCCCATTGTGATCCTCAGCCCCTATAGCGGCCGTCCCGTGAAGATCCGCGACAAGGACATCGGTCGATCCGTCCGAGATGAGGAAAACCGAATCTTCTACGTCGTCTCACGCCCTGAAGGCCAAGGCGATGGGTATTACGCATCGCTGACACGCAACGGCTCAGAAAAAGATCTCAAGCGTTACGATGAGCTGGAAGAAAAAACCGTGGTCGCAGATGAACACAAACGCGAGGAACTCGCCCAACCGGTTCACAATGCCATGGGGCGAAAACGCAAAGGCACCTGGGCTCGACGTCTGATTTATCTGGCCATCCTCGGTGGGCTGGCGTATGGTGCGTGGACTCAGAAGGACCGCTTCATGGGATCAGAGGATGACAGCACCCCTGCCATCGAGCAGACCACCCCTGCCGACACCCCTGCCGATACAACCGCAACTCCGGAAGGCAATGAGTAATGCGATTTTTGTTCCACTTGTCAGTATTGATGACCTGTTTGCTTTTGTCCCAATCGTTACATGCACAAACGGCAAAGTCCAACGATGCCAAAGACAACATTCAAGTCAAACCGACCCAGGAACCAACCAAGGATCAACCCAAGGAGCAGGAACCTGATATCCCCTGGGTGGAAATTCAACCGGGACTCTCCTACCAGGTGACCAAGGAAGGCACCGGTGATCGCAAGGTGCTAGCCGATGATATCGTCGTCATCACCTATAGCGCCAAAGTCAAAAATGCGGACACTTACTTTGCAGCAACAAAACCCCAAAAGGGATACCAGTTTCAAATTGATAAATCCAATGTGTTGCCAGGAATCAAACTTGGCATCATCGGCATGAAAATCGGGGAACTGCGCAAAATCGAATTTGTCTCCAAATACGGGTTCGGCAACAGACCCGCGACCGGTGTGCCTGTCGGCAGCGCGATTGTTGTCAATGTCCAAATGCACGCAATCCAAACGCCTGTCAAATGGACCACACGATATAAAGGCAAAGGAACCGACAAAGCCCAAAACGGCGACCTGCTGCGTATCAACTACGTCGGTAAACTCGAAGACGGCACTGTCTTTGACTCCAACTTCTCAGCAATCAGCCCGTTCACCTTTGCACTGGGATCAAAGAATGTCATCAAAGGGTTGAACATCGGCTGCGAAGGAATCATGGTCGGCGAAAAACGAAGCATCACCATCCCACCGATCTATGCATATGGTGATCAACCAAGACCCAATATCCCGCCAAACAGCACCCTGATTTTCGATGTGACATGCAAGGCCATCGAAAACGGCGTCGTCTACAAAACCATCAAAAAGTCCAAAGGACGGATCATCAAGGACAACGAAACCGGCGAGTTCGCACTTCGGATCGAAGGCATCACAGGCAGGGTCTACCATGACACGCAATTCAAAAGTCCACTGAAATTGACCTTGAATGATTCACTGAACCCCTATGGCATTTACTTCCTGGCGCGCGGCATGCGCGTTGGCGAAGTCCGTCAAGGTACCATCAAGCCGGAACTGGGATTCAGTTCGGGCAAAGATGGCGCAGGCAAACCACTCAACATCACGTTGGATCTGATTCGCATCGTTGAAAAACACGAGAAGAAACTCGACAGCGAATAAATCAACCGTACTGCTTCTGGTAGTACTCACGGTACGCGCCGCTCTTGACGCGCTGCCACCAACCGGCGTTATCGACATACCACTTGACCGTGGCTTCCAACGCATCCGGCCAGGCACTGCGGGTCGGCTGCCAACCCAACTCGGTCTTGATCTTGGTCGGGTCAATGGCGTAGCGGCGGTCATGTCCCAAGCGATCGGTCACCGGCTGGATCATGTCCTTGCCTTTACCCATCGCTTCAAGAATCATATGCGTCAGTTCAAGGTTGGAGCGTTCGTTGTTGCCACCAATGTTGTACACCTCGCCGGGCGTGCCCTTTTCGAGCACGGTGAGAATCGCTTCACAGTGATCATCAACATGCAACCAGTCGCGGACGTTACGACCGTCACCGTAAAGCGGCACCTTCTTGCCTTCGATGAGGTTGGTGACGAACAACGGGATG
>JBICHS010000035.1:0-3201 GCA_043101135.1 Phycisphaeraceae bacterium JB051 | reverse complement strand
CGTTAACCGGGCCGGTCCCACTAACTGTGCTGCTTGATCCAGTCTGTCCGTCGACCACTTCCCGTTGCGAATCCTTCCCCCTTGGTAACCGCCGCGCCCGTCCGTAGCGGATGTGGTCGGCCACGCGGCCAGATAAGCTTGTCTCGGCAAATCCCTGGGATTGCTCCCGTTCCCGCAGCTGTTCTTGTGATCTCGCACTACTGGCGTGTTCCATGCTGCTAGAAGCACCTCGTCCTTTAGATCCATTCGATAACTGCCAATTTTGTTTGGATCGCGATTGCCGTCTTTCTTTAGTCGCCCTTGACGACCTTTCCCCCCTGCATCGATCACCAAGGGTGTCTTCCAATTTGCTAGTTGCACAGTCTCTGCAAGCCCCATCGCCCCAGGACGCGGTGATATGTGGCCGCGCTTGGTTGAGTCGGTGGCAGTGCATGCAGGCCATCCAATAATTGCGGTCACGCATTTCCGGGGCACCGACGCTCGCAGCCGGAAACGGGACACACCCAAAGGGGTAGTCCAACGCTTCCAGGTCAGCTTGTACAAGGTCGACCCAAGATTCCGCAGCCTTGCTCGCAACTTGTTCTCCAAGGATTGTTGCAGGCATGCACTGCTGGATGAGCCAATAGAAATGTGGCCATAGGTGCCGCTTGTCATTAAATCCATCACCTTTGCCTGCCGAGGAGAAAGACTGGCAGGGACAAGAGCCAGTCCATACAGGGCAGTCATCAGGCCATTCTGCAAGTCTGAGAGCGAGCGGCCAGCCTCCGATACCTGCGAAGAAGTGGCACTGGTCATATCCCATAACATCAGTTGGTTTGACATCCTCGATACTCCGTTCGTCAACATCGCCCGCAGGCAAGTGACCTTCCTTGATCAGTTCACGCAGCCATGCAGCTGCTTGTTGATCGATCTCGTTGTAGTAGACTTTCACACGACACCTTTCCTCATGCCACCAACAAGGCTTCTTCACTACGCTCGCGGAAAAAGTCACGAAGAATGTGACCAAGCCATGGCTTTGGCATATCAACGCGATCAGCTTCCAACTGCTCAAGGTTTCGTACACGCCTTTGATACTCCTGCTGCGCTTCGAGTGACCAGTTGCTGAATGGTGCGTTAGCGTCGACGTGCTTCTGCCACTTCCAATAGGCTGAGACGGTCATACGGCGAAGTGTTCCGTAAGTTCGGATTGCCATGCGCCATTCCCAAAGCAGCAAGCATGTCCGCATGTTACGCTCAGTCATCGACTCGATCTCACGGCTCAAATCAGGCATAGCCTCAGCCATGATCATGATGTGGTGTTGTTCCCATGATCGATTATGTGTGGTTTCGCCAGACTTCTTCTGATTCGCACATTCTTCACGCAGGTGTTTTCTGAGTAATGCAGACTCAGGAAACTTGGTGGACGTGTCTTTGAGTCCCCGCAAAGCTCGAATTGCCTGATTCACGGTGTAAGAGCTCCAAACACGTTTCCATGAGGACCACTGCTCATCTGTCATTTTGTTGGCAATTTCAGGCCAGAGACCGACAAAAACTTTGATCACTTCATCGTGGTCCTGATCTGTCATTCGACGTGTCATAGGTCATCACCTTTCGCATTTCGTGCACGCTGCATTACTGCTTCCAAATCAACACTTGGTTTCCCGGGTGATGGTGCCCCACTCGGCTCATCACCTGGCACAGTTCCATCACGCCTGCAGTTGTCGATGATCTTGGCGATATAACCTGGCCAGTTGCGGACGTCGGCTCTGATCTTGCCTATGGCAGCGATGATCACTTCGTGCGTTGGCACAGACTTGCCATGCTGCATCAAAGGCCATGTATCAAGATCCTGATAAATGCGATTCAGCCGATCGAGTTCATGCAATTGCAAGTCGCGTGCAAGTCGCCGTTCGGTTGCTTTGACGACCTGCTTCCATTCCGGATCATCAAGACGACATTTGGACTGTTGGGGTTGTGGTGGCTGAGTGGGTGTGGCTTTATCAGCAGGCTTATGATTGGTATCTGTAGACCTCAAGATGGGGTTTCCACCTCCAGTCCTAGCAGCCTTGGAACGTGCTTCGGAGGTTTTTGTATCGCGGACCATTCGCCGGGAATAGATGTATCTGCCGTCATCTGACATAGAAGCAACACCCTCATTGATCAGCTCGTTCAGCATTTGGCGTATCTCGTTCGGTGATCCGCCCAGGGTTTGGGCCAAGCGGTCAGCGGTTCGATCAGGTCCATGCCAAGGGAGCATGCCACGTGGGTCTGACTTGTGCATCAGGCAGAGCATGTACATCCACAGCCCTTTAGTGTTCCAACTACAAACACCAAGCCGTTCATCAGACAGAACGTCGTCGGAATAGCATTTCCACCATGGAAGCTTTTTTGCCACAGTCAATCAGTCCTGTTCGTCTTCGTCCGTTTCGCTGTCATCGTCGTCTTCAACACCGACCAGACTCAGTTCGACACCACCCGATTCAGGTTGATCCGAATCATCGGTTTCGGACTCGTCCGTTTCAGTGGTTTGCTCGTCATCAGGTGTGTTGGATGCCACAGGGTGTTCGGCAAAGTAGTTGGCACAGGCGTCAGAAATGAACTCAGACTTCTCTGGACCAATGCCTTTGATGTCGGTGATCTGCTTACCCGATGAGGTGTAATCACTGATCTTGCCGAGTGTGTCGAGTTCGGCGTCAACCAGCTTGTCGGCAAGGGCGCCAGTGATCCCCAGGTCATCAAGGGTTGCATCACGCCATGCTTCTTCAGTATCAGGTGCGGGCTTGGCGGTGTCAGAGTTTTGACCGAAAACGTCGCCATTGTCAGAACGTGGGTTGAACAGAGTTTCCTCTGGTTCTTCTAATGCCATCTTGCGGAGCTTTTCTGCTTCAGTGTCATATCGCTTCTTCTTGCTTGCTGCGACATCTTTGGCGCTGCTCCAGTCCTGCAATGCCTTATCGCAAATTTCAGCCTGCTTACGCACGGCTTTCTGCCAGTCTTGCAGGTCAACGAGCTTGTGATGTTCCTTGTCCGCTTCAATCTGCTCAGGCGTGCGTTCGTCAACTGGGTCATCAACAACCTGCTCTTCGTCGATCGGATCAGCTTCGGTTTCTTCGACCTGGTCTTCGGTTTCAATCCGATCTTCAACTGCAGGTTGGTCGTCTGTGGTTTCAGGAGTGGGTGTTTCGATGGTGTTGCTTTGGATCATTTGATCCTCCTTGATTC
>JBICHS010000034.1:0-7207 GCA_043101135.1 Phycisphaeraceae bacterium JB051 | reverse complement strand
CTGCTGGGGGTCATTAAACAGTGCAAAATCGCCAGCATATTCGCCGGTCGTGCAACGTTGCCAGAACACATCCACGCCACCGACTGCTTCAAGCGAAAGGTAGGCAACGAGCAATGTAATGGGAACCAGGATCAAAGTCTGGAGAAAATCATTGGACATCACAGCCCAACTGCCACCAAGTACTGCATAGGTCAAGACCGCCAACCCCACAGCAATCACCACGCCACGGATCGGCAAACCAAAAACAGCGGACACGAAAATCGCCAAACCATACAACCATAAAGCCGCATACAGCAATCCCAATACAACATTGATCCATGCATAAAATTGCTGTGTCACACGGCCAAATCGCTGCTCGATGACCTGCGGGACAGTGATCGCGCGCATCTGTCGAAACCAGGGAGCCAACCAAATGGCATTGACGGCAAAGCCAGCAGCGTTAGCCAGGTAAACCACGGCTACGGACCAACCGCTTTCGTATGCAGCTCCCGATGCGCCGGAGAACGTCCAGGCACTGAACGCGCCCATAAAAGCGCTGGAGCCCACCAGCCACCATGTTCCCTTGCAACCACTGCGGAAATAATCACTGCTGTCACGGTTAAAGCGTTGCATCACCACGCCTACAACCATCAGCAAGACCAGGTAAATGCCGATGACACTATAAGCAAGCAGATGATTCATGAACGGTCTCAGCATTCTGTGTTAACAAACTCTGTGTTCGGCACTGTTCCAATACGTTCACCAAACGGCGAACACTTTGGACGGACACATGCGGGGACGTTCCTTGCGTAAACGTGCGGTAAATGTCCATGTAAAACTGTTGATGGGTATAGGGACTGTTGTTCTGCCCGTCGGGACATTGCCAGTGATGTTCCTGCCAACTCACATCATCATGTGGATAGACACGTTCAGCAGTGGTTTGCGACTGGAGCTGACGTTGAGGTAGTTGTTTGAAATCAGCTATTTTCCAGTGTAATTGATCGGGATTGCCATACAACGTGCCACGCGATCCCATGATCAACCATAGGTTTTGACGATAGGCACCGGCATTGCTGATCTCCATGTGAAGTAGCGGCCCTTCGTCGGGTTTCAACAACACCACGCAGTGATCCTCTGCATCCCCCAGACTCAAAACGCAATCCAAATGCGTGAACAATTGATCGGGCGAAACAGGAAAGAGTTCAAGCATCAGATCCAGCAAATGCGAACCGATGTTGTTGAGCATGCCCCCACCATATTGGCGCAATGTCTGCCAATCCCATCGCCGGGTGAACTGGTGAACGGTGGTTCGAACTTGGACAATCCGCCCCAGAACACCTGAAGCGATGATCTGTTGAAGCTTGAGAAAATGAGGCTCAAAGCGACGATTGTGAAAGACCCACAGGTGACGCTGCATTTGTCTGGCCGTTGCAATCATGGCATCGGCCTGTTGGGTGTCCATAGCCATCGGCTTTTCACAGATGACATGTTTGCCTGCGTGCAATGCATCAATAACGTGTGACGGATGCAGATGATTGGGACTGGCAACGACTACCAAGTCCACATGATTGTCAGCAAGTAGAGCCTCCACCGATGGATGAACCTGACAACCAAACCGTTCGCGTGCCTCAGCGCAACGCGCTTCATCCAGATCGGACACCGCGGTGACCACAAAGTGATCTGGAAGCTGGCTAATGGCTTTGGCATGGATGTTCCAGCCGCTGCGTCCCAAGCCGACGATTCCCACGCCGATCGGCGCAGACCCATATTGTTGATCGTTACGAATCATCATATCTTCTCATTTCAACGTGAAAGACAGGAAAGTGAGGCGGCATTATTCCGTCACATAGACATCCCACCAGTTGTTTTGCTTATCCAACGAGAAGTTCGTCAGACCACTTGACCAGGGATCGGCCGGATTGGTGATGTTGATCGCTGCTGCGTGGTTATCGCCAAACAGCACATTGACCGAACTGTCGTTATTGTGTCGACCGTCAGGCAGATGGCCGTTACTGGTGGGATAGCTGTAGACATAGTACCACCCAGATGTAGGCGATGTGCCATGACGACTGTCGAGCATGACGATGGTCTGCCTCGGCTGTGTAATGGTGGCATAACGCACCGAGGCCCCCCAGTCCACCGTACGGTTCGGGTAAGAGCCGGGCAGGCGGTTGCCGGTGACATGCTGTGCATTCATCGCATAGTGAACGCTTCGCCAATCACTGTCTGAAGCCGTGGGGGTTGCGTTTGAAGGAATGTCTTCATGATCCAAATCAAAACCAGTTGCACTGGGACATGTGAATGCCTTGGCGGTTGACACATAATTACCTTGCCACAAGATTCCTGCCCAGTAGCCGTCAGATGTCTGCGTCGGGACGATGAAATCATGTGAATCGGCGGCATAGCTGCTGACGGCAGTGCCGATCTGTTTTTCACCGACCAGACATTTGACCGAACGGGCTGCAATACGAGCACTCTGCAAGGCAGGCAGCAAAATGGAAATCAACAATGAAACAATTGAAATCACAACCAGAAGCTCAATGAGCGTAAAGCCAAAACGGCCGGTGATACGGGATGAACTGAAAACAGTCATGTCTGGATACCTCTCGAAAGTCCTGCGGACCTGATCCAATAAAAATGTTTACCGGCGATTTGAACATCTTTATTAAACCATCCACACGCTGAAAAACCATCCGGTTTCACGCAAACACAACCTGAAATAACGCATAGTTGGACCAAGGGTCTGCTTTGAGGAGATCAAGCTCAGGCTCGATTCGGGCGTTTGCGATAATCGCTGGGAGTAGTGCCCACGTACTTACGGAATACCGTATTCATCTGGGCGGCATTGGTGAACCCTGAGGATTCAGCAACCCGTGGAATCGGCAACTGCGTTTCGGTGAGTAGACGTTTGGCCTGCTCAACATGCACGCGGTGAATCTCGGACAAAGGCGTACGGTTTAGGTGCTGCTTGAATTTACTCTCAAGGGAGCGCCGGGAAATCAAGACCTCGTTGAGTAAATCATCCACCTGAATCGGTTGATCGGCATGGCTGCGGATATAACGCAATGCCAAAGCCAAATCGGGGTCGGCACAAACCGTGATATCTGTGGACTGACGCACGGTCACCGCACTGGGCTGAAGCAGAATCGGGTGCTCCGGCGCGGACGTCCCCCGCATCAGTTGATCCAGAACACGTGCCGCTTCGTAACCAACCATCTCCAGCGGCGACCGCACACTCGATATCGGCGGATAAGCAAAGTCGCAAGCCGTCTCGTCGTCATCCACACCAATAATGGCAAGCTCTTCGGGTATGCGAATCCCGGCCTGACGACACAACTCACAAAGGATAAAACCCATGTAATCCTGATAAACCAGAATCCCCGTGGGTTTGGGCAACTGGGCTAACCAATCCAGTAAAGCACGCTCCGAATCGCTTGAAAGGTAGTTGCCCGAAAGATATGCCATCTGAGCAGCATTGGGCAATAATGCAAATTCATCGCAATCAAAACCTAAAGCAGTCACCGTTTGACGAAAACCATCTCTTCGATCACAGGCATAACCACGAGACAGATCACCACAAAACGCAAAATGCTCAAGGCCTTTTTCCAGAAGATGCTCGGCAGCCATGACGCCTACGGCATGATCGTCTTCACCCACATGCGGCGGGTCATTGCCTCGAACCGCATTGGAGACGTTGACCAATGGCACCCCCCATTGCTTGAAGTCGGACACCACTTGTTCCGAACCCATGTGTGCGATGATGCCCGTGGGCTCCCACCGACGCAACTGCTGTAGATGGCCAGGCTCCGTGTTGATGGATATCTGCATCACCCATGAACGTGTGGGGCGAACATATGTACTCACCCCATTGAGAATCCGACGCCCGAAACTCGACGGCGTCACCATAACCATCACCCGTTGAACCGGCTCTGACAAAATATCATCTCCGAAACAGACATAAGGCAACCTGTTTCATTATCCCATATCAATTCAGCCAAAGCGATGTTTTTTTGACTTAAGGCTCCAATAGCCCCGGCATATTCAAATGGGGATTGGGCGCGGAGTAATGGATGCGCAGCTGATCGTCAAAACCAATCGCATGATTAAGCGCATCGTAATTGGGGTCGTTATAAACAGCAGCCCCAATGGCCAATAACGGGCCGATTCGACTGACCATCACCGACTTGAGTTTCTTCTGATCGATTTGCCCCGGTTGTGGCTGAATGTGCCTGACGATGAAATCCAACGCCTTGTGCAGGCTCGCACCATTGGGTGCCTGATAATGCCAAAGGTCAACACCAAGCTGATCCCCGAACATGGCAACACGAAACAAAAACTCCAAGGCATAACCTTCATACCGCCAACCATTGGCCCTCGCCAATTCATGCGGCATTGAACCATCTGGTTTAATCTGCGTGTCGATGCGTCGGGTCTTAAACTGCTCAAGGATATCTTTAGCAAGGTCCGTTTTGCCAACGAAGACGGCTAATCGCACAAGCAACCAATCAAAAGCGGTAGCATGATTATTGGGCTGATTACCTTCCTCGATGCCGTTGGGACTGGTTAAAAGCCAATCCAGGTACGCTGCCATCCAATCGTGCATGGCTTTTTGATCAGCTTGCGTCCAGGATGCTGACTGTTGGATCAAGCCCACCGCATCACACACCTGCGTCAATCGACAGGTTGAATGAATTCCCCACGACTTGCCCTCCCAGTGACCGGGGAAACGGGCGGCATACTTGGCATGCGGATTCATACGCGTTTGTTCATTGATAAACCAAACACGCAGCAATTGTGCGGCCTTGGTTGCATAGGACTCTTTGCCGGTCATGTAGTAAGCACGTGCAAGTGTCACCGTTGCACTGCGCATGTTCGAAAAACGCTGCGTATCACCAAGACTTCCATCAAAATAATCGGGATTCGTCTCACCGTCCTTGCGAATCCAGGGCAACCCGTCAGGTGTATCCGGGTTGGGCCACCAGTAACGACCGATGGTGGAAAAATCATGTTTATCCCCACTGGGAGGAAGAAAAGTTTTATCGACAACAGAAAAAGGGCCAACCAAAAGTTGCTTGTCGGCTTCTTGACACAAATCCCTGACTGCAGAAGCCACACGCTCATTACCAGCCAATGCCATTTGCCGAACCTGTTGCGCAAGGTCCGGCTTCCAAAGCATCAACGCAGGGAGTGGATCTGATTTTGTAGCTTGTGCATGCAATGACCCGACCGGCATACCAAGCACCATCAGTCCCAACATGATCCGCAAAAACAACCATCGCTTCATTTTCTACTCCCATACTGTTATCAGTATTTATCCACGACCGATTGCAAAAAAACAATCGTCAACTGTAACAAAGTAGAAAGTTCACAGGCAAATAACGAACGGTTATTGCGTAATTCCTCCTCGTAAAAACGCAAGCATTTCACCCCAGCGCATGCTAGCTCACCAATCCAATCGGCCCGACAAATTTCAGACAAACCAATAGAAGCAGGACGAATCACATCGCTCGCAAATGCTACATATTGAGATTCAAATATGAACCTTGCAGGTAAATGCTATCGAGCATCGTGAAATACAATCTGCAGTATCTTGTACATCCCCCAGGCGTTCAATGGGTATGGCATTATTTCACAATCACTTCGCCTGCGTAATCTCGGCTGTGTTTGGTGTATACCTGTTTCACCGGCATGTCAGGTTGATAATAGTCTGCTTCAATTTTTTCGATCCAGACGCGACTTTGGAATTCTGCTGTATCGCGACGCGGTGCAAGACTCACAAAGATACCTTCAAACCTCAACGGGTATACGATCACGCCATCGGTCCCGCCGCCTTGCTGACTGTGCGGACTCTTTTCGGTGACTGGGCTTTCCAACGGGGTTTGGATCACCTGATAACCGGGCTTGTCGGATGGGACGATTTGATGCGGCGCCATGCCGAACTGGTAGCGACGACCTTTGGCATCGAGAACGCGAATCCCAGCCCAAAGCAGATTGGGGCATTGATCCGGCGTCGCGCGATAGCGGATACGGATTTGTGTTGGGATTCCAGCAAGCTTCGCAGGCTTGGCGAAATTGAAATTGCCAACGTACCAGATGGGTTTGCCCTTGGTTTGCCAATGAAAATCAAGTTGGCCGACCTGTTTACCTGAACCTGTTGGATCAGTCACAATTTCAAAGCTGTGGTTCTTGGCAAGGCTGTCTGCCATGGTCTGTTTCTGTGGCACAAGTCGTTGCGACGCACTTGAAAAATCGGCAACGGTCATGGTCTTGATCTGACGTTGATCGTAGGGCTCAACCTGCGCGATCAGCTGCTTTGATCCATTGACTAGAGCTGACACATCCATCGGCCGAACCTGCCCCATCTTTGGAGAAGATTTTAATCGCATGGCAATCGGCAAAACCATCGACTGACGCGCCTGGATCTTGATGTTGAAAGTGGCAGGTTCAAATGCGACATCAGCATCATCCAACTGCACTTGAACTTGCTGTGGTGCATCGGAGAAATTGGTCAAGTTGATCTTCGTCCGCCAGTTCATTCCCGCATCCAACCGGAAACGATACGGGCGGATTTGGGCAATCACCGATGCAGAATCCGCAGCAGGTAAATCAACCAGATACACCGGCTCATCACCAATTTCCATTTGAGCGATGTCGATTGGATTGTTGAACATGTCAAACGCCTGTGTGTTTGCGGACTGCCAATTTGCTGGGAGTTTGCGTTTGTGATCATCCGTTGACCAGACGACCGCACAGCGCTTGTCATGCTGCACATACTCAATCCATTCCAGCCCATCACGGTTCTCATGCCAGGCTGCAAACTCGGCATCACGCAAACGGATAATCATGGTCTGCAGAATCACGATGCCCGGCCGGGGTTGAAAGTTGGCATCCAGAAACAACGAGCTGTTTGCCTTGGTGTTCTGGAATTGCTTGTAACGCCAGACCCAACTGAAGCTCCGATCGACAATGCCTTCTGCCCACAGTCGCATGTGATAGCGCACCAGGCGATCACCGGAAAGAAGCTGGCGGTCATCCACCGCTGCAAGCGATGTATCTTCGGTGCAGATGACGGGCAAAGCTTCACCAACGCGCTGCTGTGCGATGCGTGAAAGTTCCACCGCATTGCTTCGCGCAGACAAAGGGAATCGTGGGTAGTGAATGGAAAGCGTGTCGTAAATTTTGCCATGCTCGCGGAGTACGACATCGGTCATTTCATAGCGACATGCCG
>JBICHS010000033.1:0-4326 GCA_043101135.1 Phycisphaeraceae bacterium JB051 | reverse complement strand
ATGGATGATTCGAGCATCACTTTCTGGACAGCTTGCTTATGAGCCTCGTCCAGATTCAAGCGACGCGATACACGATTGGCCCATGTCTGAGCACGCGCTTGTGGATTTGCAAGATGTGATTGCATGCGCTGAGCAATGCCGTAGAGCATCAACCCGCCGCCAGTGACCATGCCACTGAAAAAGATCACCAGCAAAAAGACAACTTTCACCCAGCGTCTTGGGCGTTTGACGTTTGGCTTATGTCGACCAGGAGCAGGGGGCATCACTGACGCAGAAGTCTGTTCGGAGACATCGGCTAAATGGGCATCGTTGTAGTCGTTCACTGGAAACTCCCTGACATCTGAACCAGAAAATTCACAAACGGGTCGGATAGCTGTTGGTACAGCCCCATACTCAAGAGTCCAACGATGATTGCCGCCGCTGCGGAACATGCCGTGGTCACATAAAGCAGGTAACTGTCATGATCACGCGTTACAGTCTCTCGACCAACGGCATCAAGTACGCGGCTTGTGACATCCACCGGCTCGGGCAAGTCATTACTTGCGATCTGAGCCAGCTGTTTGAAACGTTCGTGTTCATCCATCGTCAGACTCCCATTTTCTCTGCCAGTTTACGCAGCTTGGTTCGCGCGCGATGTGCCTGAACTTTTACCATGACAACACTCCATCCGGTCTGCTGGGCGATTTGTTGATGACTTTGTCCTTCAAGATAACACAGCGTCAGGACCATGCGATCCCGCGGGGGCAGCAGGCTAAGCAGGTGGTGCACCACGTCAGCCACTTCGTCCGTCGCCTGCTCATCGAGATTGTCAGCAACCTGTAAATGCTGTGCTGCATCATCGTCGATCTGGGCATAACGCCAACGCTGTTTCCAGTACCGGTAACCCACGCGTGTTGCGATGCGCATCAACCAGTGTCGCAAAGGGGCTTGATGCTTGTAGGTGTGCAGGGACTGCCAGGCCTGGACGAACGTTTCATGCACCAGTTCTTCAAGCTCCAACCGGTCACGGGTAAACCGCCACAGACGTTTGGCAATGGCCTGCTGATGTCGCTTGATGATGCGGCCGTAAGCCTGGTGATCTCCATCGCGCGCTGCCTGGATGTCTTGCATGTCGACCAGATTCACGTCGAGCTCACTTGCAGTTGAACCCCTTACCGTTCGTTGCTGCATTGTAAGTCCGAGTGAATCTGATGCGACATGCCAAATGGGGTGCTCGGTGAGTAAAAGCTTGATCATGGTTTGGCCAACTCGCTAAGCCACTTGTCCACTGCGTCCTGTCGATCCACCTGGGCTTCAGTCAGTAACGCCCGTTGTTCGGCAGTCAGAACATCCATGATTTGTTGGCGGAGATTCCCGCCGAGTATGGCTGCTTCGGTGATGGTCTTTGACATCTGTTCGGCGGTCTTCTGGATGGCCTGCTCGTCGGGGGTGGGCATCATCGCCTGATCCCGCAGGCTGCGGCGTTGCTCCACGAGTTGGTTTAGCAGTTTGCTGATCTGTGGCTGCTGTGTCTGGACAATGCTGCGGATTTCGCTGCGTTGCTCATCACTGAGATTCAGTTGCGCCCGCAGCGTCATCAACCGCCCGATCTGGCCTTGAATCAGCCGTCCGATGGGTAGGTTTCGCCAGCTTTGCCCTGAATTGATAACCCCAGTTTGCGCCCACGCCGTTGCCCCGATTCCTGCGATGGACAGGGCGATTGCCATGATCCATAACGTTCTTTTAGACATGAATTTGCTCCTTTTAAGGACTTATGGCAAACCGCGTTTGCCTTTCTCAGAAGCATTGTGTCTGGCTGTCAAAAAAAGGTTACATTTGGATGAAAATTTTTGCCCCATGGACTTGCAACTCGCTGCAGGTTTGTTATCTTATCCGTCTCAATTGATCCTCTGTAGCTCAATTGGTAGAGCGAGCGGCTGTTAACCGCTAGGTTACTGGTTCGAGTCCAGTCGGAGGAGTTAAAAAGCTCGTGTCGAAATGACGCGAGCTTTTTTATTTTCAGGGGCAATTCCTATCGATAATATGCTGTCTTTGTGAGCCGGATCGTGTCGATCCGGTGTCTTTTTGCCTCGTAAGATTGGTGTTTGATCCAGACGCTTAATCCGAATGCGACAACGTGGCATATCAACTTTGGCAACTATGCGACACGAGACAAGCTGCGAATCTCCATCCTGTTAACCACAATTTTGAGGGGCGGGGCGATTTTCGCCCCAATTCTCAGACTCTCACCGCCCCGCCGCGGTACGGGTTAACAGGGACGATTGGAAAGTGACTCGGTTTGCCGGTACAAAGTATTGAACAAATATAGGCAACCACAGGTCAAACAATGGACGGGATTAAAACCAAACCAGCACCTCGAGCAATCATCATTGCAGGCCCCAATGGTGCTGGCAAGACGACTTTCGCACGCGAGTTTTTGCCCACAGAAGGCAACTGTCCGACATTCATCAATGCGGATCTGATCGCTGCAGGTTTGTCGCCTTTTCGACCAGAGTCAGCCGCCATGGAGGCGTCACGTTTGATGCTGGAGCATGTCCGGCGAAGTGCTGTCAAGATGGAGAATTTTGCCATCGAAACCACACTTGCTGGGCGATCCTACCTTTCAATGATTCTTCACTGGCAAAAATTGGGTTATCAAGTTCATCTGATTTTTCTACAATTATCATCAGTGGAACTAGCTGTTCAACGCGTCAAATACCGTGTCGCTCAAGGTGGTCACAATATTCCTGAGCCGGATATTCGACGCCGATATGAACGTGGCATAGACAATTTCGCCAAACAGTATCGATCCACAGTCGATAGTTGGCAGCTTTACAATGCCAATCAATGGCCGCCGAAATTGGTTGATGAAGGAATCAATTCATGATCAAGCCCGACGACAAGCAACACGACATTTACGACAGCCAACCAGCTATGATTCGCGCGGCCCGTCGTGCAGCGGATCAAGCGCGTCAGCATGGCCAGCCACTGGTCTTCTGGAAAGATGGCAAGGTGGTTCATGTCATGCCCGACGAATTGCCTGAGTTGCCAGATGTGTCGTCCAGTCAATCCGGATAAGACACGCGATGCTACACCGTTTTTTGCAGTCAGCATAAAGTCTTGACAATCCACTCCACACTTCGAAAATAAATCCATTCGCGGGGGCTGTTCCTCCGTCTTGATGTTGCAAGGTGGAAACCATGACTGATCCAAACAACGATCCAATTGATGCTGCTTTTAGACACGCTGGCTGGAACCGGGACGAAATCCGTACCAGCAATGTCTGTCGATGCATTTTTTGTTTATCCGCATATCCGCCATCCGAAATCGATTAATGGATTGACGAAGTTATCCTTTTGAAGCATGGATTTCCTGAAATCCAACGAAGATTTCAAACGCCATCTAGAAGGTGATGAAGATGGATGAGATTCAAAAACAACTTTCAGATGCAATCAAGCAAGGTGACATCGACAAGATTGGTTCTGCCTTGGCACACGGTGCTGATGTAAACTACATCGATTCAATCGACTAATCAACACTTGAAGAAGACTTTCTCGATTCGCCTGATGACAAAATGTTTGATGTGGTGCGTTTTCTGGTTGAACATGGAGCCAATGTGAATTGGCCAGCTGAAGACGGTTGTTGCCCGTTATTTTATGCAGCACTAACCTGGCGAGCTGATATTTTTGAGTATCTGCTTCAGCAAGGTGCTGATCCAAACACCCGTATGGGTGGAAATCCTGAATTGCTTTTTGACTGGATACTCTTTGATTATCGAGAAGAGATATACCATGCAGCAGAACCTGAAGAACCTTTGGATGATGAACACATCGTGGATTACCTGGACAGGTTGTCTAAAAAGTATGACAAACCTGAGCCCAAGATTCTCAAACTACTCAAAAATGCAGGTGCAAAGCGATGGCGGGACCTGCACCCATTAGAAAACGGTGATCAAAATGCAGGACAAAAAAATTCCTGAAGCCACAATAAAGGCACATCAATTAATCTATCCACGATTCCCATTCATTGAAGAATCCTTGACTGATGGTTGGGTGTTCGGCTCAATGACAGAGTTTGCTTACGGCAAAGATTGCTGCAGTGGCGATGGCTTTGTTTTTGCTCCAGATGGCACATGTATTGATGTCGATTGGGAGAAAGGCACGGAAAAAATGTCATTCGAGTTATACCCAGTAGATCATCAATGTTGGGCGATATTCAATTTTCAATATCCAGATGCGATTCAAACGACTGAGGACTGGGTGAAAATGTGCCACAGTTTCTTGCCTAAGATCATAGCGAAGTATCAGCAAGAGACAGATTCAAAATAATTGTCATTCAAGCCTGCTC
>JBICHS010000032.1:0-3566 GCA_043101135.1 Phycisphaeraceae bacterium JB051 | reverse complement strand
GTTCCACCCACCCTACATGAACCAATCCACGACATTCATCACGACCGCATGAACTGCTTCTCAAGCTGTGATAACGTTAGCCGGATACTCGTTGGCCGACCGTGTGGGCAGTTGCTGGAACGCTCGATTTCGTCGCGGCGTTTGAGTAGGGCAGCGAGCTCATCCAGGGTGAGATGATCACCAGCTTTGACGGCTGCTTTACAGCTCATCATATCCAGCACCTCATGCAACACCGCTTCATCCACGTTGGGATTAGTCAAATCAAGCTTCTCATCTTCAGCCTGATCGAGCAATTCATTCATGAACGGGATCGGATCCACCTTGCGATCAAAGAGCAATGTCGGATACGCATGCACACCAATGGTGTCAGGGCCCATCGCGGAAGCTTCAATGCCGATCTTCTCAAGCAACGGTTGCATCTGCTCCAGCAAGTCAATACGCAATGCAGATGCTTCAAACGTGGCAGGGGTCAACAGACGTTGACTTTCCAGGGTCTTACTGAGAATACGCTCACGCAACTCCTCGAACATCACGCGTTCATGCAGCGCATGTTGATCAATGATGACAATGCCTTGATCGTCCTGCGTGATGAGATAGCTTTTATGCACCTGCAGAACGCCAAACTCCTGAAGCACGCGCGAAGCGGGCGCACCTTTGGGACTGTTCCGCTGGGCCTGTTCCCATGCATCAAGTGATGGCTGCTTGAGTAAGGCCTGCTCGTCATCGTCCTGCATGGCTTTGGAGACTTCGTCGTAGACAAAGCCTTTTTGGTCAGGCTGCATCTTCTTGAAGTAGTTCACAAAATCACTGGTCGTCGGCGGGGATGCTGGCAATGTCGGTTGTGGCGTACTGCCATCCTGACCCGGTTGTGGGAATGAAGGTTTAAACCCACCAAACGCTGGGCGTTCGACACTTTCACCAAAGCTCTGAGTCGGTGCTTTGAGCTCGTCCTGATCCGGGCGATTAAACGACACACTCGAACCGGACAGCTCTGCGTTAGGTGTCAAATCACTTTGCAAAATGCGTTGGCGGATGGCATGAAGCACCAAACCATGCATACGTGATGCTTCACGGAAACGCACCTCAGCCTTGGTAGGATGGACGTTGACATCCACGCCATGCGGATCGATCTGCAGACAAACCACAGCAAGCGGATGTTTGTCCGGCGGGATCAGGCCGCGATACGCTTCCTTGATCGCGTGACTGAGATTCCGGTCTCGAATCGCCCGACCATTGACATAGATGTACTGAAACTTCGTCGTCGATTTGGCAACCGAAGGCAGACCCGCCAAGCCCCAAACACTGGCAGGGGACTGAATCTGACCTTCGCGGGGTGTATCGTGATATTCAAACTCCAGCAAACCATCAGCCAGTTGCTTACCCAGCACTTCAACACAGCGTTGAACATGATCTTTCGTAGCCAACACATCGAGCGTCTTACGGTCATTGTGTGAAAGTTTAAAGCCGACATCAGGGCGTGCGATGGCAATGCGATTCACCAAATCGGAAATGTGGCCGAACTCGGTGGATGCTGCACGCATGAACTTGAAACGAGCAGGGGTATTGAAAAACAGGTCGCGGATTTCAATGGTCGTCCCCGGCGCACAGGCAGTCGGCTGGATCGGCATGACTTCAGCGCCGGACGTTTCAATCACGTTACCACTCTCAGCAACAATGCCATCGACGGTCGCGCGACTGGTGATGCGCGTGCGACTGACACTGCTGATGGAGGCAAGTGCTTCACCGCGGAAACCCATGGTTGCAATATGCGAAAGCTCCTCAACAGATGTCAGCTTACTGGTGGCATGCTGTTCGATGGCTAACGGCAGTTCGTCTTCTGGAATGCCCGTTCCATTATCAGCAATACGAATAAGCTGACGGCCACCGTCTTCGATGGCAATATCAATCTGAGACGCGTTGGCATCCAGACAGTTTTCAACCAACTCTTTAACCACCGAAGCAGGGCGTTCAATCACCTCGCCTGCAGCGATCTGGTTGATGAGAAGTTTGGGGAGTTTTCTGATTGGCATTTTTGCAATACTCAAAGCACAATGTTTTAAGCCAATTAACCACAGATAAACGCAGATGAACACAGATAGAGGCAAAGAATCATTTGATTGACTTTTGTCTTGAACATCAGTGTTTATCTGTGTTCATCTGTGGTTACATGTCTTTGTTTATTTCACCGCAGACTGCGTTTCAAGGCAGATTTGGCCCAGGGCGTCGGCTGCGTATTTGACATCCTGCGTGGTGAGGAACGGCCCGAAGCTGAATCGGGTCATACCACCCAGGTCGTGTGTGCCGAAGGTCTGGTGAGCCAGTGGTGCACAATGGACGCCTGAACGCGTGAGAATGCCGTAGCGGGACTCCAGTGCATCGGAGAGTGTCTGGGGCTGGTCATAACCTTCAACACGGAAGGAAAACACGCCACAGCGATTCTTGACCGACTGCGGGCCGTACCAGGTCATGCCGGGCATGGTGACATGCTCACTGACACCTTCGATCATCATGCGGATGAGCCCTTGCTCGTGTTCCCAGATTGTGTCGATGCCTTTGTCGAGGATGTATTTGACGCCTTCGGAGAGTCCGATGATGCCGATGGCATTGTGGCTGCCGGGCTCAAAACGATCGGGCATGAAACCGGGTTGGGTATCCTGTTCGGAGACGCTGCCGGTACCACCTTCCTTGGCAGTGATCATGCGATTTTCAATCCCGGGGCGGATGTATAAACCACCCGTACCCAGCGGCCCGAGCAAGCCTTTGTGACCGGGGAATGCCAGCAGGTCGATGTTTGCCTGTTCAATGTCCACGGGCATATGGCCGATGGTTTGCGCCGCATCGACAAGGAAGGGGATGTCGTTGTCCTTGGCAATCTGGCCGATCTGTGCGATAGGCTGAACGGTGCCGGTGACGTTGGAGCCGTGGACCACAGCGATGAGCACGGTGTTGGGGCGGATGGCTTGCTTGATGTCATCAGGATCAACCAAACCGGTTTGCGGATCACATTGGATGCGGGTTTGTTCGATGTCTTTGTTGGCAGCCAGCGCGTTAAACGGGCGCAGCACGGAGTTGTGATCCATCCACGTGGTGATGACGTGGGGCTTGTCTTCACCGGTGGTGTTGTTGGCAATGGCGTAACCGATGATGCCACGGATGGCCATGTTCAAGCCGTCGGTGGTGTTGAGCGTGAAAATCATCTGCTCGGGTTTGCTGACGTCTGCACCGATGAGTTGGCAGAGGCGTTCACGGCAGAGGTTCATCAGGCGTCCGGCTTCACGTGCTTCGGCATAGGCGCCACGGCCTGGTGACGCACCAAGCTGGGTCGCAAAATGCATCATCGCTTCATGCACAGCCTTGGGCTTGGGGAAGCTCGTCGCTGCATTATCCATGTACAGACGTGGGCCGGTGATTTGGAAGTTGGATGAGGTGTTGGTCATTTTCTTTTTATGTCAGGGACTTGGGGCTAGCGGCGGGGGGCGATGGGTGTGGTTGGGGGGAAGTGGGGAGGATTTTGTATTTTTTTTTATGTAAGGTGCATGTTGTATTTGTTAATAGTCTAAAATATT
>JBICHS010000031.1:0-4718 GCA_043101135.1 Phycisphaeraceae bacterium JB051 | reverse complement strand
TCCAGGTAAGGTTCTTCGCGGGTCTCGATCTGCATCGTTCCGCTGTTCTTGGTAATCCAGGCCATGGGACACTCCGAGTGAAAAACTGCAACCCGTCAGACAGGAGTCTAACGGCTTTGTTTCGATATTGATTAACGATCCAATTCGGCGGCGATGACGTTCAGTGAACCGAGAATCGCAGGGGTGTCTGCGATCATGTGGCCTTCGATCATCTTGGAAAATGCCGAGTAATTGATGAAGCTTGGCGGACGGGTCTTCACACGCCAGGGACGCGGGCCACCGTCGGAGACGATGTAGTAGCCCAGTTCACCGTTGCCGGTTTCGTTGGCACCGTAAACTTCAGCGACCGGCGCTTTCCAACCACGGTTGGTCATCACCAATTCAAAGTGTTGAATCAGACCTTCGATCGAGCCGTACACTGATGCCTTGGAAGGCTTGGTCATACCTGCGTCGTCAAAGACATTCATCGGGCCAGCGGGGATGTTGTCGATGAGCTGTTCGATGATCTTCACCGATTGCTTGACTTCTTCCAGACGCACGAGGTAACGGGCAAAGCAGTCACCCGTCGAGCAGACCGGCACGTTGAACTTCACGGCTTCGGCGCCCTGCCCATCCCAGTTGTCCGCGTAGCAAAGGTACGGCTCATCCTTACGCAGATCAGCACGGACACCAGACGCACGAGCGACGGGACCGGAGAGTGACCAGGCTTCGGCTTCTTCGGTGGACATCACACCGATGCCTTCGGTGCGGTCACGGAAGATACGGTTGTTATTCAGCAGTGTTTCAAGGTCTTTAAGTGCATTGGGAAGTTGTTCACGGATGAACTTCTTGACCATGCGTTTGAAGACTTCCTCGTCGGGCAGGTCCTGCATCGTGCCACCCACGCGGGTGTAGTCGGGGTGGAAACGCTGGCCGGAGATGTAGTCGACGATGTCGTAGATTTTTTCCCGTTCGTTAAAGCCGTAGAGGAACGCGGTAAAGGCACCCAGGTCAAGGGCAGCAGCGCCCAGTGACAGGAGGTGATCCTGAATGCGTGCCAGTTCCGCCATGATGGTGCGGACGACTTTGCAGCGTGGCGTGATGTCGATGTCGAAGAGTTTTTCGACCGCGTGATGCCAGCAGATGTCGTTGGCAATCGGCGAGACATAGTTCATACGCGAGACGATGGTGACGTACTGGTTGTAGTCCAGTGCTTCACCGAGTTTTTCGAAACCCGAGTGCAGATAGCCAATATGCGGCACGGCACGGGCGATGCGTTCACCGTCAAGTTCCATGACGATACGCAGCGTGGTGTGCGTTGCCGGGTGCTGCGGGCCGAAGTTCAGCGTCCAGCGATCCCCCTGGCTGGCGGGTGCGTTTTCGCGGACATAGGGAGTCGTTTCCACATCCACGTCATACGGTTTGAGTTCGTAGGGCATAATTGCGTTTCCATATCCAACCCTGCACGGCATACCAAATCGGCTTCAAACACAGGGCTAAGTAGGAATTGTAATGGCATTTGTCCTGAGTATCCAGCGGCGAATCATTGGATATTGACGGGTTTTGATCAGTCGGCTGACCACCAACAGGAACAATGACAAAAAAGTGATGCTCTGCGTGTTGAGAACACCACTTAGGTTGCTTGGGACGAGGCAAAATCTCGTTACGATTTTCACCTGCCTGATGAGATTGGATCAGTGGGAAAAGATTTATTTGTTGGTCTGCCCATGCCATCGCCAGTTCCACGCTTCATAGGCAAAGCTGCCATCTGAATCCAGTGGGAAATCCTCGGGGTTCATGAAGCTGACATGACCATCACAGAAGGTGGCATTGGTGCCTTTGGAGGCCGTGTGATGGTTGACCAGAGATTGATCGTTGTGATCAAGTGCGTTGGCGGTGTAGTCTGCCCAGACCCATTTATGACTGGTCCAACTGCCTTTGGTGCCCTGCTCGACAAGCAGGAAAACGCTGGAGGCTTTCTTCACATCACCAAGCCGGAAAGTCACATTCTGCCCCTGGTAAATTGAATCGCCGTTGCGTTTTTTGAACCATTGGTTGTAGGTGTAAATACGGCCCCAGTTGGGATTGTCCTTGATATCGGTCAGGCTTTCGGGGCAGTTCAACGCGGTGCCGACGAGTTTGGATTTGTCGTATTTGATCTTTAATTTCTGGCCGTTGTTCATGTAGGTCCATACGCCACGAACCCAGCTGTCAGTGTAGGTCCCGCTGACAGATGTCCGACGGATCGGCATGTGGTCATCATAATCCTGAGCATAGATGAACATCATCGCAGCCACGGAACGTTGATTGGACATGCACTGGGCGCTGCGTGCAACAGACCGAGCGTTTTTAAGGGCAGGCAGGAGGATGGCAATGAGCAATGCCACAATGGAAATAACAACCAGCAACTCGATGAGCGTGAATGCGCGAGGCATATCACGTGTTATCAAACTGACTGATTCAGTGTGCTGTGAATGCGTGTTTTTCATGGCCTCTTATCTCCTGAACGTGCCCAGCACGGACACCCCTATTCTCTCTATTTCCATGCCTACCCTGGCAATGTCCAAGCAAAATTTTCCAACGAGAACACTGGCTATCAAGCCATCTTGAAACATACCATCCCATTCAACCCGCTGACTGGCGGTGGTTGAATCGCATGGGAACATGCCGACTTTCAAATGGTCTATTCGGATCAGATAAACGTGCGTTAACCAGATTGCACACCGACTGAACCAGGTGATCCTGCTGACGATTGATCATGGCAAGCGGCGGATCCCAGTACTGACATGCCAACGTGTCATTCAAGCCGGCCAAGGCAATCTGCCCGGGCACTTCAATTCCCAATTGACCAAGGCGACGGGCAATGATCAGTAACACCACATCGTTGGAACTGAAAATCGCATCCGCATCAAAACGCTCATCAATCCGCGTTTGAATCACCTGCTCAGAATGCGAATAAATTTCGTCAGCTGAATTCGTCTCAACACCACGGTCAATCAACATCAGACTTGTTTTCGGATCAAGCCCGTGGTGGATCAGTCGGTCATGGAAGACCTGATATTTACGTTGCTCGGTGAGATCACGCATCGCAAGACAGACTGCGATTTTGCGGCGACCGGTTGCAACAAAGTGATCAACCACTTCGACTATGCCCGGGTCACGATCGTGAATGACCTGATCCATGACAAACTGCTCAACCTGCCAGGGGACAACCGCAATCGCGCTGGGAAATTGCCTGAGTAAATTCAACACTTCAGGCGATTCATAGTGATCTGGACGCAGACGAATAATCAACGAATCCAACTGCCGTGATAACAGGTCATCAAGCAGGTGGCAGGTCTGCTCAACCTTCACCGGATGATTGGATTGATAGGTGGCATAGCCATCGGCTTGGAGCTGTGTCAAAATGGCGTTAACCAGCGATGCATCAGTGGTCTGAGGCTCAAGAACCGACCAAACCGCCCCGACAGACTGCGTTCGGGCACCGCGAAGTCCTCTAGCCAACCGATTGGGCTGGAAGTTCATTTCCTTGGCAATTTTACGAATACGATCCGCCGTCTCTTCACTGACGCGGACATTGGAGCCCCCAGAGCCATACAACGCCTGGGCAGCCGTCGAACGAGCGACCTTGGCGCGCTTGGCAACGTCCACCAAACGGGTGCGTGTGACACCAGATTGCCCTGCTGCAGGTGTCGGTGAAGCTTGCGAAGATGACGTGATGGATCGTGCCATTAATGAATACTAGGCATGATGGCACGATCCGTCAACGATGTCATCAAAACATTTTTTCACCAGAATCAGCCCATACTTTCAAACGTAAATTGATGTTGTCGCGTGCTTTGTCAGATTTTATGAGTAACTGATCACGCTCTTGCCAACTTCGGTGTACACTTAAGCCATGGGTCAGACGACCGCCCAACCTCATGAAGCGATTTGCAAACTCGGTGATGAGCTGGGTTTTGCCATGACCGGCATCGCCCCCGCCATGCCCATGGCCTATGCCCAATATCTCGCCAAATGGTTATCAGACCAAAAACACGGCGAGATGGATTACCTGGCCAAACACCACGATGTCCGGGTATCACCTGAGCAGATCCTCCAGGATGCCCAATCGGTGATCTGTGTGGCAGATCGGTACCCCCATCAAACCGATTTACCAACCCCTGAACCCGGTGGCCGAATCGCGCGATATGCCTGGGGGGACGATTATCACAAGGTGCTCAAGAAACGCCTGATGCAACTGGCGGACGCGCTACGTGAACAGTATCCCGAACAGCAGTTCCGTGTTGCCGTCGACACCGCCCCGATCCCCGAACGCGAACATGCTTTGAATGCCGGGCTCGGCTGGGTTGGCAAGCACACCCTGCTCATTCATCCCAACCAGGGTTCCTGGTTTGCGCTGGGCGTCATTGTCACCACCTTGCCCATCACCCCCACCGTCGACAAACCCATGCCCGATCACTGTGGCACGTGCACCCGTTGCATCGACGCCTGCCCGACGAATTGCATCAGCCCCTACCAACTCGATGCGTCACGCTGCATCAGCTATCTCACGCTCGAACACCGCAGTGAAATCGCAACCGACCTGCAGCAGCAAATGGGTGACTGGCTCGCAGGCTGCGACATCTGTCAGGAAGTCTGCCCGCACAATCGCCCGCGCCCATCAATCGACAACGCACCGCATCACGAGCGTTACACTCCCCGCCCGCCAGCTCCCGGCTTGAATCTGCTTGAAGTCC
>JBICHS010000030.1:0-16447 GCA_043101135.1 Phycisphaeraceae bacterium JB051 | reverse complement strand
GACGAGCCGACGACGGCATTGGACGTGACGATTCAAGCACAGATTCTGGAACTACTCCGAAAGCTCCAGGCCGAGCGTGGCATGAGTATCATGCTCATCACGCACGACCTTGGCGTGGTGGCTGAGAATGCCGACGTCGTTGCAGTGATGTATGCAGGACGCGTTGTCGAATACGGCAGTGTGCATGACGTTTTTGAAAACCCACTACATCCTTACACGCAAGGCTTGTTTGACTCCATGCCGATTCTCGGTTCATCCAAACATCGCCTGCGGACCATTGAAGGCAATGTTCCCAACCCTGCGGACCTGCCAAGCGGTTGCCCGTTTCACCCGCGTTGTCGCAGTTTTGAAGGCGATCAACATTGCACCGCCAATGACCCGCCATTGCATGAAATCACCCCCGGGCATTGGGCAAGCTGCTGGCATGCCACCGGACATGAACAGGGCAAAGCCACACGGCCTGATGTTGATGTGGTGACGCAGATTCATGTGTGATTAAAATCATGTGACATAGCCCGGTCATCTTGGCCGGGACAATCTTCCTGTTATTCGACATCTTGCCAATTCATTCAAGGCAACCGAGTCAAGATGACTCGGCTATGGGTGATGCATGACCCGATTGTCTTGTTTGAATCATGCCCGGTATCATGAACAGCTATGAAGTATCGCATGATTGGTCTTGATCTGGATGGCACGTTACTGAACACCGAGGGGCAGATCAGCCCGGAGAATGTCGCAGCCATACAGCGTGCGCAGGATGCAGGCGTGCTGGTCGTGCCGTGCACCGGGCGTTCATGGAAAGAGTCCACGCGTCAGCTGGTCAACTTCCCCAATCCCGATCTTGGCATTTTTACCACCGGTGCGATGATTGCAGATGTCCGTACGGGGCATGCCGTTGACCTTGCTGTGATCGAGCCTCATGTCTCCATGCAGATTATTGAAAAGCTCCGCGATCTACCCGAAGCGGTGCTCATTCTCACAGACCGTCACATCACCGGCTATGACTACCTGGTCACCGGTAACGGCACGCTCACGCATAACACGCAATGGTGGTTCGGGCAGACGCAAATCGTCACCCATTTTAAAACGGATATTACGCTCGATGACCTGCATCACGCGCTGCGCGTCGGCATGGTTGCCAACGGCCCGCGTGCCATGGCAGCGAGTAAGGAAATTGAAAAACGCCTTGGTTCACAGGTGAATATGCATTGCTTTGAAGCGGTCCATCAACCTGATCCCAATGAGTGTGTTTTCATTCTGGAAGTCTTTGGCGCAAGTGTCGACAAATGGCGTGGGCTATGTTGGCTGGCGGGGATTCATGGGATCAATCCCGATGAGATCGTGATGATGGGCGATGAGATCAATGATGTCGCTGCCATCACGCAAGCCGGTTGCGGGATTGCGATGGGTAACGCGATTGATGCCGTCAAAGCAGCAGCCAATCATCATACGTTAAGCTATGACGAACACGGTGTGGCTTACGCCATTGATCAACTGCTTGCTGGGCAGTGGGGATAAAAAAAGCAGCCCATCACAGGCTGCTTGTGTGTGTCTGGATCGTTGCTCAAATCGATCAGTAAACCGGACTCCAGATCGAATACTTATTGATGTCCACCGCTTCTGTGGGGCGGTCCGGTTGGACGGTGTCTTCGAGGAGCATGCGTTTGCCGTGACCGTCGATGAACACCACGTTGACACCATCATGTCGCGCACGCGGCTGGAAGTCTGCCCACATGTACTGTTCGGGGACCGCGACGTAGTACCCGCGATCGCGCTGGTTGGCCGTGCTGGTGGATTGGGGTTTGTAGGCATCAAGCGTCACCAGCGTATTGCCCGGCTTGTTGATCAGATCCAATCGAGCACTGAACACGCCCTGATTAACGCCGGTGAAGGGGTTCTTGTTTGATCCACCACTATAGCCCAGGCCTTCGATGTTGTAGCCCATGGAGATGTAGCGGTTGTCCGTATTCCAATCGTTGATGTTGCGTTTGAGGTCTTCAGGGCAATAAAAAATTTCGCGTCCCATGCGATACATGTCTGCTAACAACACTTCCCAACGGTGAGCAGCATTGGATGGGTTGGCCACCATGAACTGGTTCTTGAAATCGCCCAGATAGGCATTGGTCGTGACCGCAATTTGTCTTTGGGCTGAGAGGCATTGCGTGGCGCGACCGGCCATACGGGCTTTCTGCAAGGCCGGCAGCAAAATGCCGATGAGTAGCGCGATAATCGAAATCACCACCAGTAACTCAATGAGTGTAAATCCAGTGCGCAATGAAGCGTTGCAGGCGGGGGGGCGTGCGTTCATTTATCTTCTCCTGTCTCTTCCCGGAAGATTGAAATGAATGATGCAATGACAACGGTTTATGTGTATACCAAAGTTTAGGTGCAAACCCTGTATAGTCAATAGATCAACGATTTCTTATTCCTATATCGAAATAATGATATCCCGATTTGGTGTTCGTAAGTCCGTGGTCAGTTATCAGCTGACAATCAAAAAAGCAGCCTTGTGACAGACTGCTTCTTTGATTGTTCAGCGATTCAAACGGTTTTATTTGACTTCAAAACCAAAGACCTTGACCTGTTCGTCACCCCAGGTCTGATCGATCACCAATCGCACGGCAGCGGCCTTGGCACCCAACGGTACGCGGACGAGTCGCTGGTAGTTGCCTTGGACTTTGGCGGCATCCTGCCAGTTGCCTGCTGCGTCTTGCGTCTGGATCGTGAAGTCCTTGACCATGGTGCTTGGGACGTGATCCCAGTTGCCTTTTTTCGGATAGCGGGCAGGCATTTTCTTGGGACGTGACAGGTCACTGTCGAAGGTGATGCGTGCTTCGGTGAGTGACGTTTCACTGTCAAAGCTGTAGGTCGCGCTGTCCCCGATGGCAGCAAGCCATGCGTTTTCGTCTTTGCCCAATGTACGATCGACACCGCTTCGCAGTTCCTCAACATTGCTGTCATTGGACGCGGTGAGTTTGGCTGCCTTGGAGATGGCTGCGATTTCACGGCGATGCCAGGGCAGGTAACAGTCCTGATCCATGAGTGTCTGCTGCAGTTGGGCCATGTGGTTTTGGCCGACGCCGCGCGGGGTGGTGTTGTGTTTGACCGCCAACGCAGCAGCCGTGCCGACCGCTTGGCCGATGATCGCGCAGGTCGCCATGACGCGCGTGCTTGAAAGGGCCATATGCGTCACCGAGATGTTGCGGCCGGCCATGAACAGGTTGTCAATGTTCACCGAGTACATGCTGCGATAGGTGATCCCGTAGGGCGATGGGGCAGGATGGAAGATGGTGGGCTTGCCCGGATAGGTGATGCCACCGGGGTGATGGTCGTCCATGGACCAGCCGCCGTAAGCCACCATGTCTTCGAACTTGCCTTCGGCTTCGACATCGTTTTGGGTCATGATGTGGTCACCGACATAACGGAAGTTTTCCCGCTTGCCCGGGAGCGAGCCGATCCATTCGAGTTCCCATTTTTCACCACGGCCGTCGGGATGATTCTTGATCATGTCCCAGACACCGAAGCCGATTTTGTAGAGTTCATCACGCAGTTCTTCGCCATCACCGATGGTGTCTGCTTCGCCACCGATTTCAAGCCACCACCAGTTGCCGCTGCCGGGGGTCAGGCCGCGGTGGGGCAGTTGTTCTTCCTCATAGGTGTTGGCCCATTTGGGCTTGACGAAGGGGACATGATCTTCGGGATCAATCTCGCGGACCTGAAGCAGCAGCGTGTTACCCATCGTTTTAAGGTCAGCGGTTTCAGGTGCGTGTGCTTCATCAAACTCGTCACGTGCTTCACGGCCACGACGTAGTTCCGCTCCACTCACACGCAGGACACTGTCACCAGAGCAGTCAGCAAAGAACTTGGCTTTGATTTCATGACGGGTTTGTGTGGTCAACTGCCAGCCTGCAATCTCAGTGATCTTGTTGCCGGAGGTTTTGACTTCGTTGATCGAGCAGTTGAGCATCAGCTTCAAGTTAGGTTGGAAGTGAGCTTTTTCATACAGGACGGTGTCCCAGATGGTGTATTTGAGTTGCGGGTTACGGTGACAATTTTCGAGTTTGATTTCTTCGATCAAACCGGTTTCGACATTATCTCGGCCGTGGGCACCGCAAATCCACATGCGGACTTCTGAGGATGCATTGCCACCGAGCACGGGGCGGTCCTGCACGAGAATGGTTTTCGTGCCGTTGCGTGCTGCAGCGATGGCAGTACACAAGCCGGAGAGTCCACCGCCGACCACGCAAAGTTCAGTTTCGTGGGTCTTGGTTTCAAACGATAGTGTGGGATCGTGTTTCATTTTTTTTTGTTCAGGGAGTAGGGAGTAGTGAATAGGGAGTAGGGTTGTTCATTGGTGCTCATTGCACTTGACGTCGGTGCAAGGTGATTGATGTTGAGGTTATCTCAGAGGGACTATTCCGGGGGTGGGGCGATGATGGTCGCGGCCTCCTGGAGTTGTTTGATCACATCGTCGATCGGCTCATCGGTTGGCATACCCGATAGGGCGATCGCTGCTGTGACCGGTTGGCCGACGGTGACCGCGACTGTCAGGTGAGCGGGTTTGTTTTCGTTGTGATGTTCAATGCAGGCATAACCCTGCTTGCGCGTCTGCCGAATGTCAGCCAGCAGCTCGGTGATGTTGTTATAGCCGGGGATCGCTTGATCGCGGTACATCGCGCGGAGGTCCTTGTCGGTGTGTGTGGCAAGTAGCGCCATGCCGACACTGGAACGCGTTGCGGGAAAGAGTGTGACTTTGCCCAGCGCGTCTTCGACCTCACAGCCGTGTTGGCCGTGATACAGGTACGTCACCTGATTTTGCCAAAGCACACCCAGCGCGACGAGTTGGCCTGCCTTGCCAAGTTTACGCAGCGGTTTGAGTGCACGCTTGAGTAGTCCCGAAGCAAACATGGATTGAGCAGCGAGGGTGTGAATCCCCGGGCCGATGGTGTAGCGGCGCTTGGCATCCTGATGCGCCAAGCCGACATCCGCCAAGGTTCGCAAAAGCCGATTGGCACGCATGACATTCAGATCAAGCTCACGCGCCAACGCCCGGCATGCCACCGGTTCGGCATGCATGGCCAACGCCTGAAGACAGGCCAAACCATCAATGAGCGACTTGTTAGGCTGTGAGGACATGTATCTATAGTAGATACAAAAAGGTCGTAGTCAAGGGATTGCCTGCAGATATTTTGTTGGATGTTGTTACGGTGCGTAATCACTGTTAATCAGAAAAAAGTGAGGTGTGAGGCTTGATTTATTGAATATGTGCCATATTATTCTGCGGGTAGAATGATGTAGAATTAATATCGTTCGCAGGCCGCTTTTGTCCCAGAGAGCAGGTGAAAACATGAGAGATAAGCGATTGGTCGAGTTGGATGGCATGCGTGACGCAGGGTTTACGCTCATTGAGCTGTTGGTTGTCATCAGCATCATTGCCTTGCTCATCGCGATTTTGCTGCCGGCTCTGAGTAAGGCTCGGGAGTCCGGCCGGCGTATTGTCTGCATGAATAACCTCAAAGCCATCGGGATCGCGTCGCATGCCTATGCAGCCGACTTCAAGGAGGTCATCCCGCAAGGCAGTACATCCACTGCGGCTTACACCACATCCACGGCGTTTGCTCGACGCCAGCGCGTCCCAACGGGCATGCGGTTTCAGCGTGGCCCCTGGGTGCATGAATCACAGAAAAATCCCAAGGCTGCATTTAATCGCCTCGGGCTCATTCCTGCCTTACCCAGTGGTGAGACCTACACGCAACCGACCGTCTGGCGTTGCCCGTCCCAGAATGGGACCTTTGCCAACCGTGGCTTGTCCTACATTTGGGCTGCACACTATGCCGTTTATCGTTCGGGGTTGTGGGACGCCAACGAAAATGGGTACAAGTGGTTGCCCGCGTTTTATGCCAGTGATCGTTATATTGATCGCGGCCTCATTGCTATCGACTTCTCCATTGAGTTTGGCAGTAACTACGCGGCCTACGGGATGAACGACCGTGTCAATCATCTGGACAGTAACGGCACATCCACCGTCAATGCCCTGTTTGGTGATGGGCATGCACGCACTTTCAGGCCTGAAGAATGCAACAAGTCCGGCGTGTCATCGCAGGCCATGTTTTATACCCCAAAAATCAGTCAGTTCCCATGAGTTGACGCGGTGAAGTTGAACGGATTTGTTTTTCCTGTTGAAGTACTGATATGACACTTGAAGTAATCAAACGATCAGAGCCCATCTACAAGCAGATTGCGGCACATTACCAGGACCAGATCGCCCGTGGCGTACTTTGCCCCGGTGATTCGTTACCCAACACACTGGACTTGGCCAAGCAGTTTAATGTCGCCAATCAAACCGCCCAGAACGCGCTTAAGGAGTTGAGCAATCGCGGTCTGATCAAACGCGTCCCCAAGCTTGGTAGCTTTGTCAGTGAACATCTCAATGCCAACACCATGGCCGTGGTTTGTGGTCGTAGCCTGATCTCTGAACCGGATGTCAAAACCTACGCTCAGACCACATGGCAGATATCCAATCATCTTTCGCGAAACGGCTGGAACGCCAAAGTCTACACGCCGGTCTGCCAACCGTTGGAAAAGTTGATGATTCGTGAACTCGAACGCGACGTGCAGGCAGGCCTCATCAAAGCCATTCTCGTCGTGAACATGTCATCACAGCTTGGACCCTGGCTGAACAAAGAATGCAAGATCCCATGGACATATGCTTCAGGTCGAAATGAAAAAAATGTCTTTAGCAGCCAATACGGTTTGATGACTGAGATGGGCATTGATTATCTCATCGGTCAAGGCTATCGCAATATTGGCCTGATGATCTCCAAGTTTGAAGCCTACACACCCAAACGCGTTGAAGCGATGGTTGAAGATATGAAAGTCCGTGGCAAAGAAGTGGGCAACATTCAATACATTCGGCCTGCCAACAACGCACCGCAGTCAGGTATGAAAGCCATTTCGCAATGGGTTAAATCCCGTCAGCCGATTCCCGACGCCTTGTTTGTCTTTGATGACAACCTCACGTCAGGTGTCATTCTGGGCTTATTGGCTAACGACTTGAAATATCCTGAAAAAATAGGCCTTTTAACGCACGCCAACCGTGGGATTGATATCCTCTCGCCCGTGCCGCTGACGCGCATCGAGATGGATCCCATTCGTATGGCGATCCATAACACAGACAATTTACTACGCAGACTCAACGGGGAGCCGTCGCTTGATTGTGTGCCTGATTTACGGCTTGTCCCGGGCGAGTCCTGTGGCGAGAAAAAGCCAACACGCCGTTGATATTCTCAAATGATTTAACACTTTTACACACAATTGATGACGCTTTTAAAGCTTCCTTAGCAACACAAGGATTCGACGCATGTCCTACAGATATTTTGTACTTCTCTTGAGCCTCTTTTTGACAGTGAACGCAGCCAAGGCGACGCCCATCAATGAGTGGGCCATCTGGGGGCCTGCCTGGAGTCGCGGCGGTTTGGCGGTGACATGGCTGAGTCATGAAGGTGATGTACAGCCACAACCCGGTGATCTGGATCGCACGCGCGGTTGGGTTGGGCAAGGTGATCACACATGGCAATACCTGCAAACCCAAACCGGGATGATCGACTGGCTTTCGGCGCAGGTCCCTGATGTTTCTGAGCATCTTGCTAAAACCAACAAGTGGGCTGGCGCGACCGTCTATGCACACACCTACATCTGGGCCGACCAGGCGCAGCCGGCAAAACTCAACTATGCCATCAAAGGATCGCATCGCATCTGGCTTAATGGTGATCGTATTTCTGACAGCAAAGTCCGACTGCACCAGGGGTGGAATCGCCTGCTGGTATCCATGCATTCACCAGCCATGATTAACGGCAGAGAACGCAAGTTTGCAACCGACACGAATCCCAGCAATTGGACCATGCAGTTTGCCATCGTCGGCACACAGGAAAATGACATCGACAATGTCCGCTTCACCGCATTCGATCCCACACGCACCACCATGCTCACCAGTGACAATCGCCCGATGCGCATGATGGCGATGCTCACGCGACCGGATGGCGAAAGCCCGATTTACTTTGCCAATGAGTCGGTGAGTTTGCATTACGATTTACAGGTCGGATTGGATGAGCCGGAAAATAAACGCGACCGTCGTCCGTGGTATTACACCGTGACCCCCAAGACGATATCAGCCATGATGGATAAACGTGCAGCTGGCGTTGCTCAATATCGCATCACGCCTGATACGCGCCGTTTTTCACCGGATCAATTCAAAGACAATTTGCCTGCCAAGGTTCGGGTGCGTGTGTACTCTTATGACAACATGCCCGTGATGGATCAGATGGTTGCGTTGACGTTTGATGCTGAAAAACAAGGCGTTTTTCAAGCCCAGCAGTTGTTCCGACTTGGGAAGCTGCCAGTTAACCACTACCGGATGTACAACGAATATCTGACGTCAGATGACAAGGTGATGCTGCGTCACCGCCCGCATAGCTTTTCCGTGGTGCAAGGCCCTGTAGCCAAGGATCAGGACACCGGCCCACGCGTGTTGGCAACTGTCGGGCATTGGTTACTCAAAAAGGACATGGATGGTGTGCTCGGTCGCATGCGTCTGCTTTGGCGTAGCGGCATCACCCGTCAACACAAGATCAATCAAGGTTGGAGCACGTGGGGGCTTAAACATGATGGCAAAGGTAATGTCACACTGACCCCGAATCCTGCGATTGATCAACTCATCGACGAAGCCAACCGATTGGGCATCACGCTCGTCGGTGACTTGAGCACCGGTTATATCCGTACGGATCTTCTGCGTGATGGTAAAGCGATGCCCCAAACCGAAGCCGAGCAGAACGCTGCCATCGCCAAGGCAAAGGACATTGTCGATCCCAAGCAGTTGGTGTTGGCGCCCTATGGTGCGCGTAGCTCGCCACACTTTGGTCATCCGGCGTTTGAGAAAACCTACGAAGAGGCTGCACGTTTACTGGTCTCGCATTACAAGGGACGCATCGACTACTGGACCGGTGACAATGAAACTGACCTGCATGCAGGCAAAGCCACCGAGCAGATTGCAGAGGTCTACGCGACAGCTGTCAAGGCACTTTATCGTGGTCTCAAGGATGCTAACCCCAACGCAGTTTACATCTCACCGTCGGTCTGCCGAAAGAACGAATTTACCTACAAACTCCAGAAGTTCGGCTTCATGGATGCCTGCGATATTCTCGACGTGCATGCTCATCCCATCGACGCGCCGGACCTCGATTCACCGGTGATCGGCAACTCCACCAAGGAGGGGCTCGGCGTGGTGATCGACTATCTCAAGGAGTCCAAAAGCAATAAGCCGGTTTGGTATGGCGAACTTTCCGCGCCGGTCAGCCATAGCTTTGATGGTGCTCAAGGACAGGTCGAAAGTCTGATCAAGCAACTGGCATGGGCGATTAACAATGAACATGTCCAAGGGCTGAGCTACCTGGTGGTTTACAACGGCTATGACTACTCATGGCCCAGCGGGATGTGCAATCTTGGCAAGGAACCCTTGCCTGCGATCAATGCGATCAACACCGCATCACACCTGCTTGATGGTCGCAAAAAGCTAGCACCTTTAAGTCATCTCAACGGCTCGATTCAGCAACTGCGCGTGGCGGACAAGGCAGGCAACCAAACACTGCTGCTGTGGAATCATACGGACACCAAGGTGTGGATCAAGGTCAAAGATCAAGTACAGCATGTTGATCTTCTGGGGATCAATCGCACGACGCTGACACCCAACAGCATGGGGATGGTACAGGTCGAGGTCGGTAAGACACCGGTGTACCTGGTGGGGCGTTTTGTGCAGTGATTTTAAAAGCCGTGTCCCTCCCGGGGCACGGGTGTCGGGATGGGTTCTTGATAAGGCAACCCGTGCCGCAGGAGCGACACGGCTTTGACGCCGTGAACATGAGATGTAAGCAATACAGTTTGATTACAAGGATTTTAAGATGTTGCGTATCGGGATGATGATGTTGGTTGCAAGTTTGGTTCTGTGTGCTTCAGTAAGCGCCAAGTTGCGTGAACCGGTGCCGTTTGAGGATGATGCGAAGTTGCATGTATTTGAAGCCGAGCCTGCGCCCTTGCCGGACAATAAGACCGCGCCCGCCAAACTTAAGGCCCATGTCTATTACCCGCAGCAGGTGATCAGTGAAGGCAAGTATTACAGTGATTCGCAGTCGTTGATCATGGTGTTCAAGGGGTACAAGAACGTGCCGGTGACGCTTGAATATCCGATCGGTGATGTGAAGCCGGGGCAGTATCGGTGGCAGACGAGTTTGGCGATCGGCGGCAAGGGTAATCAGAAAATCGAAATCCATGCCGGCCCCGATGCCGAGCATCTGACGCTGCGGGGCACCATCCGCCAGACCAACAAAGCGTCCTGGAAAAATGAATGGATGCCATGCAAAAAGCCCGTGCACATCGACAAGGACGACAAGCTCATCCACTTCGTGTTCACCGGTAGCGCCACCGATCGCAAGATCATCGACGCGATGCTGCTTGAGCCGTTGGGGCAGTGATATTGTTGCCTCGTTGATGTTTGATAAGACACAAGCCGCCAGATGAGTGACAAAGGAGCGAATCTGACGGGGCCACATGCATGATGTGCGTGTCGGCCCGTCAGATTCATCCCGCTGGTCTTCATCTGGCGGCTTGTGTTATTGTGCTGCGTTTGAATCCATCAGCACTTACACTTGAGCTTCACATGGCTGCGGAGCTCGGACATTTCGTCGATGCTGGTTTCGCAGTTCACATCGCCATTCTGGGTGTGGAGCTTGAGCAGGTAATGTTTGCGGTGACGCATGGCATAGAGTCCCAGGCAAACACCCATGACAATCAGAAACAGCGGGGCCAGGGCAGAGGCGTGTGAGACCTGCTGAGCGTCTGTGACTTGCGAATCCCAGAGGACATAGCCTGCCAGGGCGAAGCTGGCGACCGAGCCGAGGATGCTGACCATGGGCAGCTTGTAGTCATTCACAAGCGAGCACTGGTCGATACTGACCTGATTGCATTCAAAGTCGCCCACATCGTCAATATGAACCAGCTCATTGAGCAATTGGACGTGCTTGGGATGGGACGAACCGGGTACTTCCGAGGCGTTATTGGGAACTTCCTGCATCACTGTCTCCTATGATGATGGAACTTCAAATACGACCCTGTCACGTGACGTGATCGTGCGTTTACCTACGGATACAAATTGTCGGTCCCTGCAGCTAAAGACATGCGGTTGCTGGGGCCATGTCACACAGATTTTACTCCGCGCGACCGAAGATCATTCTGCCTGCTGAGGTTTGCAGGGTGCTGGTGACGGTCAGGTCGATGGTTTTGTTCACAGCGTTCTTGGCATTTTCGACGACGACCATCGTACCGTCTTCGAGATAGCCCACACCCTGGGTCGGACCTTCACCGGGTTTGACGATTTTAACCTGCATCATCTCACCGGGTAGGGCGACGGGACGCAGGGACTTGGCAAGGTCATTGAGGGTGATCACATCCACGCCACGGAAGGTGGCAATTTTGTTGAGGTTGTAATCATTGGTCATGACACGCGCGGGCATATGCTGCGCAAGGCTGATGAGCTTATGGTCGACATTGGTGCCTTCGGCTTCGGCTTCGTCGATGGTGACGGTGATGACCGAGTTCTCCTGAAGACGCTGGAGAATATCCAGACCACGGCGACCGCGAGCCCGCTTGAGCTTGTCCGCCGAGTCCGCAATGACCTGTAATTCGTTTAAGACGAATTTGGGAACAATGAGCGTGCCCTGGAGGATCTGGGTTTCGATGATGTCGATGATGCGGCCGTCGATGATGATGGAGGTGTCCAGCAGGATCGGCTTGGTGCCACGGACCTGCTTGGCGAACTCCACGTAGGGGATGACGAACCTGAAATCGTCCTTGGTCTGGAGAACCAGGGAGATGCACACGTAACAACAGACCAGGCCGATGAAGACTTTAATACCCTGAAGCAAGCCCAGGTAAGCTCCCATGTCAGGGACGAGTACGGGGATCAGGTCGACAAACATCGCCAGTGCCGCCGTGACGATCATACCTGCGACCAGCCCCAGAAAGACACCGGAGATGGCGGCGAGTTTTTTCTTTTTGATCGCCGAGTCCAGGGCAATGACCGCCATGGCGATGCCCAGTGCCGCCCCGATCATGATCATGACCGTAGGAAACCGTAACGATGTGTCTTCGTCTGAAAGTTGCTGTTGGATGACATAGAGCACCGAAATGCAACACGCCAAGACAATAAAGCTGCCACGCAGCATAAAAAGGATCATAAGCCCACTCGTTTCCCCCGAAACCTCGGTGTTATCAAAATCAAATAAATCAAAATATATATCAGTACCGAAAATGTATATTCACTAGGATATTCACTTGTACCGAATTCACCAAGTCATTTGTAACAAATAACCTGCTGATATTTGATTTTACCACCGCTTTGCATGGAAGTCTCGTCTTGTCTACAATGTTTTGACTTTGCTGGCCGACAAGCGAATCAGAATTTTGTTAGTATGCATTTCTGATTGGTTTTGAGTCAGCAGGGGGTATGAACAGACGGTCGGGCCCGGTGCACGGGTGGTCCCATGAACCGGGTCAGGCCTTGACCGGAGCAGCCCTAAGTGGCGTTTGCCCGGTGCCGTCGGTGTCCTGACCGTCTGTTCATGCCCCTTTTTGTGAGGGTGTGGGATTTAGGGTTTAGGGTATCGGGTTCAAGGCAGTCTTTTTGACTACACCCCAAACCATAAACCCTCGATTCACCAACAGGGCTCAAAGACCTTTTGACGGTCAGGTTTCAGCAACGGTTGTTTACTTCCAAGATATAAACCATTATGTCCTACACCGTACTGGCAAGACGATACCGCTCAACCGCCTTTGAAGGTGTCATCGGTCAGGAACCCATCGCCCAGACCCTCAAAAATGCCATTAGCTCCGGCAGAATTGCTCATGCATATCTGTTCACCGGGACACGCGGGGTCGGCAAGACCTCCATGGCACGCATCTTCGCCAGAGCCCTTAACGCACCAGCGACCATCCCCGATTGCCCGATCCCACCTGGCGAGTTCGATTACCCCGAACAGGACGTCCAGGATCGCATGGCAAAGGCGATCATGTCCGGCGATGACTTAAACGTCATTGAAATCGATGGTGCTTCCAACCGATCCGTCGAAGACGCCCGCCAGCTCATCGGCAACGCATCGCTCGCGCCCACCGGCAACGCCCGATACAAAATCTACATCATTGACGAAGTGCACATGCTCACCAAGGAAGCGTTCAACACGCTGCTCAAAACCATGGAAGAGCCGCCCGAGCATGTGAAATTCATCCTCTGCACCACGGAAGCACACAAAGTTCTGGCAACGATCCAAAGCCGTTGTCAGCGTTTTGACTTCCGGAATTTGCCGACGGCGCGCATCGCAGAGCATCTGACCAACGTGTTGTCACAGGAAAAAATCGAAGCTGAGACGGACGCCATCTGGCAGGTCGCCCGCTTGGGTAACGGCTCGATGCGTGACGCGCTGAGTCTGATGGATCGACTCATTGCCACCGGTGCAACACCGCTGACAGCCAAGATTCTCGAAGAGATGCTGGGCCTTCCCCCAACCGAGCAGGTCGTCGGCCTGATTGATGCCATGGCAGGTGGGGATATTGCCAACACACTCATCCAGACCGCCAAGCTCATTGATGGTGGTATTGCCATCGAGCAGTTTTTCGATGTGCTCATCGAACGGCTGCGAAGCCTGATGCTTGTCGCTGCCTGTGGCAAGGACAGTGAACTTGTTGAGTTGGCTGACGACGCTCGTGAACATGCCGCCAAGCAGGCTGCGCAGTTTGATGCTGCCGGTTTGGTTCACATGATCGCGCTGTGTGAAAATGTCCAGCGAACCTGCAAACTCAGCTCCAATCCACGGGCATTGCTTGATGCTGCCATGGTGCGATTGGCGTTGGCTGAGAAAATGGCAGACGTGTCTGCGGTCCTTACTGGTGCAACTTCCGGGGGCGGGGCGCAAAAAAAAAACTGACCGCTGAGTCAGCAGGCAATCGTCCAGCCCCGCGACCACAAGCTTCTTCGCAGCCTGCCCAACAAGCTGCACCATCACGATCACAACCCGCTCCGCAATCGCCGCCTGCTCAAGGTGCGCCATCACCCTCGCATGATGTTCAGCCGCGTCAGCTCAATGCTTCAGATACCAAAGCCGTCTGGGCGGAAGTGGGGCGATGTGCAGGCAATTCACCGGGCCTGCAAAGCATGAGTAAGGCCATGGTCATCGCCAGTATTGAAGACCGCATGGTTACGTTGGCTCCCAGACCGGGCAATCGCAGCTATGTCACCGAACGTCAGAAGTCGCAGGTAGCTGAACTACTGAGCAAGATTCTGGGCATGCCCGTATCGCTGCAGATCCAGGAAAAACAGGCTCAACACGAAGAGCAGGCTTCGCAAGGCGGGGGCATGTCCCAGCGACAGGCTGCGATGACTTTGCCGTTGGTGGAACAGATTAACGAACTCTTTGACGTCTCACTTGTCGAGGTTGCTGAGGATCAATCGGCTTTGATCCCGCCCCCGGACATGCAGACGGAAGATGATGACATGTCGGAAGACGACCAGGAGGACGATGATGTTTGACAACCTCAAGAACATGGCCAGCATGATGAGTCAGGCCAAGGAAATGCGCGCCAAGATGGAGCAGATCAAGTCCGAGCTTGAGCGCAAGACGATCTCTGCTGACGCCGGCGCCGGTGCCGTGTCTGTGACGATGAATGGCAAGTTTGAAGTCGTCGACATTCAGCTTGACCCGGTGATGATCACCACGTTAGCCGGTGAAGGTGCCGATGCGGACAAGCAGATGATTCAGGATTTGATCGTTGCAGCCTGTCGTGGTGCTCACGCCAAAGCTCAGGCGATGGTTGAAGATGAAATGAAACAACTCACCGGCGGCCTGGACATCCCGGGGTTGGATCAGATGTTCAAATAAGTGTGTCGTAATCAGGCGAATTCATTTTTTCATACCGGCGATCTACGCCTCCTGGCCTGTCAAAGAAAACACAGATACTCTCGTTGAAGTATCTGTGTTGGTTTGTATTGCTATGTGTTTGATTGTGGTTTGATGTCCAGAAGCGAATGCTGTTCAACTTCCGGTCTTGTCGCGTTTGCCGATGCGGCCGATGACGGGATTGTTTCGATCGACTGCAATCTCAACGCTGGGGCCGCCGTCGAATTGTTCTTCCAGTGACATGTTCTGACTTCCCGGTGCGGGACCTGGAGCCATGTGCGTGGAGAACATCGGTGCTGCGCCCGGCATGCCCGGTGGCATCGTCGGTGCTTGATTGTTAGCCAGCGTCAATTGTGGGCGCGGGTATTCCTGCGCTCTTGCCGTTCGTGGGTACGCCGGTTTGACGTGTCCCTGATGGGCGCGGAAGGAGCGATGGATCGGGCTATTGCGTTGACAGTATTCAAGCAGCATCAAGACGCCGATGGCAAGGTTGTACATCACCAGCATCAGAATCAAGCCGTGCAAGGCGTATTCGTGAGACTGCATGTCCAATTGTTTATGGAAGAAGAACAGGTCACCCATGCGGTGAAGCTTGAGCTCCAGTGATTTACTGCCCAAAGTTTCAGCGAACGGTAACCACGGGAAATCTTCACGAAACAGTCGCGGCATATCCGGGATCACCGCCCAGATACCACCAGCGGTCATGGATAACGGTAACCACCGCCAACCGCGTCGCATGATCATGCATCCGACACCCGTTGCCACCGTGGCGCCGGCCATCCCCACCGCAAAATGCATTGTTGTCCAGGCCATTTCAAATACTCCAACAGGCTTTGACTTTGCGCAGCTGCCAGAGATTCGTGGACTGAATCGTCATGCAGCTTCGGCGCGCTTGTTTGCCTGTAGAGTTGCTTCGGCGTTCTGAACCTTGAACTTATCCTGCCCGGTCAGATCAATGACAATCTTACCTGTCAGGTGTTTGGCCTGTAACGATTGAATCGATTTGGTGAGCACAACGACCTGAGCGTCGGCAATCGCAGCTTCAAGATCATCACGAAGCAGCATGCCAAGATGCGGCAGGTGTTCTTCGACGTAAGCGGCATTGGTGCCGATAAGCTTTTCGGGAATCAGGTCCGGATCATAAATCGAAAGCGGGATGCCTTTACCCAGCAGTTGTTCAGCCAATTCCACCATGGGTGATTCACGCAGGTCATCGGTGCCGGGCTTGAAGGTCAGGCCGAGCATCAAGGTGCGTTTGCGACCTTGCTCAAGCACCATGTCCACACCACGTTTGAGCTGTGCGACATTGGATGACAGGACGCTACTGATCAGCGGGATATCCATGCCGAATTCGCGAGCTTTACCCATCATCGCACGGGTGTCCTTGGGGAGACACGAGCCACCAAAGGCAAAGCCGGGTTTGAGATAAGCAGAAGAGACATTGAGCTTGG
>JBICHS010000029.1:0-2670 GCA_043101135.1 Phycisphaeraceae bacterium JB051 | reverse complement strand
GGTGCCGCCCAGCAGGCCGATGAGCAAGCCGCCTGTATTTTTCAGCCAATTGTTGCGGTTTAACGCGATGCACCAGATGCAGGGCAGTAGCATCAGCGGGTAAGCCAACGGTCCTTTGGACATGATGGCTGCCCCCAGGCCGACACCACAGAGAACCCACCCCAGCAGGTACCGCCACAGGGCAAAGGCGCGTTGTGGCCGATGTGGTCCGATGGCCCACCAGGCGGCAGCAACACTGAAGGTGACGAACGTTGCCAGATGGATATCGTAGGACGCCAGTCGCGATTGGCGTTGAAAGAGCAGGGTGGTGCCGACGAAAAATGCCGCCAGCAGTCCGGTGTGTGCATTGCCTACGGAAAGTCCCAGCCAGAAGACGGCCCCGAGCATGATCAGTCCCAGGACGACACTGACAAGTCGCGCTCGGTACATCAGTTCTCTGGGGTTGGTTTGATCGGGGGTCAGATCCGACCATGCAAGAAGATTCAGCCAGACCGCCAGTGGTGGTTTGTTGAGTCGCTCTTTACCGCGCCATGTGGGCACGAGCCACGCGTCATCGCGTTGGGGGATGTCATGCCAACCATGTTGAGCCAGGAACGTTTCGGTGCTGCTGGCCAGCGTGACGTTTTCCATGGTATGCCAGGTGTCGCGTAATCCCAGTGAAACCAGTAACGGGATGGCACACAGAAACAGCATGCCCACCCAGGCCCAACGGGGACGTGAGTCAGCGAGAACAGGGTCGGCAAGCCGAAAGGGGCCTTGGGCAGTATTCAATCTCAAGTCCTTGTGCAGTCCATGGTCCAATGTCTATTGAGGACGCGTAGGGGAGGGAATCAAGTCCGTTTACATGTCAGGTAATCGCGGTTGAGCAACACGCTGACATGACGGCTTTTGATCAATTGTCGCTCTGACCCGTCCTGATCAAGGAGCATCTTACCAAATTGTGAGAGTTGTTTGGCGCCAAGACGGTCAGGGCGAATCCCGGCCTCCGTGAGAATCTCGCGAAGCACCATCTGAAGCATGGCCGGGTGCAATTCGCGGAGTTGTTTGCGACTGTATCGGGCAAGCTCTTGGGGAGCCTCATGGCAGGTTTGACAGGCCTGGATCGCATCGGCGCACTGCTGATCAAGCATCGCCTGAATCAATCGCAATTGATCGGCTGTTTGCGTGATCTGCTGCGGCAAATCACCACGGAGATTTAGCAATTCCCCGATCACACGCTGACGCAAAGCTGCGCGCAAACGCGTGGTGTCCCGATTGGTCTGATCCTCACACCACGACTGATTGATGGCTTGGAGCAGCTCCACCGCCATCGCGTGATCGGTTTTGAGCATCGGGCGAATCAGCGTGATGCGATCGGTTAACGGGCGCGTCCATGCCATCGCCCCCAGCCCGCGAAGCGATGTCCCACGAATCAGACGCATGAGCATGGTCTCAAGCTGATCCAAGCCGTGATGGGCGGTGACGATGTGGCTGCATTGATGTTGGTCAGCCATCTGGGTCAACGCGTCATAACGCAGCTGTCGGGCCGTGTCCTCAAGATTCCCAGATGTCGGGTCGATCACAATGTCGCGCCGTTCGAAGGGTAAACCCAGTTGGTTTGCCAGCTGTTGGCAGAATTGTGCATCGGCCTCGGCCTCGGCTTCAGGTCGCAGGTGATGCTGCACGTGTCCGACCACCAACGGCAACTGCCACTTTCGACGCTGCGCAATCACATGCATGCCAAGCAGCAAAGCCACCGAGTCACTGCCACCGCTTAACGCAATCAGGCATTTGCTTTTAGGTGCCACATCACATTCATGCGACAGCCCATCGACAATTGCTTTGACGAATGGATGTCTTGGGGGGATGATGTTGGGCGTGTCAGCCATGTTGAACATGATAACCTTATCCCAATCCATCGCCGGACTCACGTTGGCCGAGGGGATGTTTGAACTGCGGAACCTCCTGCCGGTCTGTGGCGTGATGCTGCTTGTCGCGTGGGCGATGATGCGCTTGCGATCCAAAAAGCGCAACGCCCGCCCCATGGCAACCCCGCAGGAGATCATCGAACGCAACCGCCAGGCGCGTGGCATGCAGGGGCAGCTCGAAGAGCTCATGGTGGAAGTCGAAGCACTCACCCGCCGATTTGGCGTTCAGCTTGATGCCAAGGCACGAAGACTCGAAACCCTCATCACCCAGGCCGAGGATCGCATTGCCGAACTCCGTGAGTTACAGGGCCAACCACCCCTGCAGGACAGCTACGCCGATCAGCCGTCCGATGCCTCACAGCATGCCACCCTGCAGACCTCCGAAGCTTCTGAGCAGGCATCGCCACCCGTTCCCACGCCTGCCCCGGCACCGGAGCAGAAAGTCGATGACGATCCGCTGGCCATCTCCGTCTACAATCTCGCTGACAGTGGGATGGACGCTCACACCATTGCCATGCAACTCAACGAACACGTGGGCAAAATTGAGTTGATCCTGGCATTGCGCAAGGCCCGATAATCAGCTGGTTTTCTGTGTTTCATTGAAGTCATCTGGTCATTCAGGTCAGTTTGGCGCATCGGGTTACCAATTCCCAAAGCGATACCAACTTCCACTTTACTACCCTCCCGATCCGACCGATAAACCCAACAGAACGGTTTATCTCTGCGCGCAGAGAAAGGTATCCATTGGCCCAGGCACCCGCTA
>JBICHS010000028.1:0-2908 GCA_043101135.1 Phycisphaeraceae bacterium JB051 | reverse complement strand
AACTTCGCCTGATATGCAATTGCGGCTGAATAACCAAACGTTGAACCATGGGCAATTCAACAGGCGTATCACCTTCTCCTGCCTTCTGATCCAATCGGTTGAATACCAATTGAGCGATGGAGCGAACATACTCTTTTAAATCAAATCCCACTGAAGTAATTGTTGGGAATGTGATATTGCAGACCTGCTGATTATCAAAGCCTATAACGGAAATATCGTGTGGCACGGACAATCCAATTTCCTGTAATGCTCGAACCACCTGCGCTGCAATCCAGTCATTATGACAGAACAATGCTGTGGGCAATTTATCCAGCTCCTCAAGCCGTCTAAACAGCTGCACGAGCTGATAGGTCGACTGATCATTAACATCAAACGAACATTGCTCCTGCGTTATGACCCATTGAGGCTCAAATGCGATGCGCTGATGAGCAAGCGAATCGGTATAGGCCGCATAGCGATTACGGACACCTTCCGTCTTCGTCTCCATCTCAACAGCGCCGATATAGCCAATTTGACGATGCCCCAGATCAAAAAGATGCCGCATGGCAAGCAGCCCGCCTTGATATACATCCACCATGCAATGATCGACCGGCAAATTGTCAACCGCTTCAAATGCCAACACATTGGGCAATTGTTTCAAATCCTCTGCAAGCTGTATGTATTCATGCGTATAGCCCAAGGGCCCAATGACTGTCGCCTCGACACGATGTTCAGCTAACTGACGCAAAGCCGCGCGAATCTGTCCCAGCTCCCCATTGGTAAGCATGATATTCAGCGAGTACCCCTCAGCCCGAACCGCCTGATTCATTTCATCCATCATGCCCGCCAACCAGGCATTACGAGGCGTATCGCGTAGACACAAACCAATCATGCCTGTCCGTCCATTGGAAAGCGCTCGGGCCATATGCGAAGGTCGATACCCAATTTTCTGAGCATATTCACGAATCCGGATCGCCGTCTTTTCCCCGACGCCTTTCCGATAATTCAATGCATTACTCACTGTCATTGGAGAAACGCCTAAATCTTTTCCTATTCGATAGATAGTACTCATCCAGAAAAACATCTCCTTTACTTTACCGGTAAATATTATGCCCCAAAAAAAGCAAGTCAAGCGCCAACATGAACTCCCATGCAACCGACATCAATCTCAAAAACTGGCAAAACCTTCCTGAGACAAGCCAATCTCCACCTCAAACAAGCACCACCCGAATCAGACAAGTCACTTGTTTGCAAGCGCATACAAACCAAAATAGACCTGCCCCATGGCCCCAACCAATACCCCCCAAATAAAATAATGATATGTCAAAATTAACACAGGACATTTCAAAATAAAATAATTCAAGAAGCTATTTGGGCCATATCCATGATAAAATTACAAAATTTATCCTATTCAGATATTTACACACCGTCTTTTTGATATATTATTTTATAATTTTCACTTCTGAAATATTTTGACATACCATACTATGCCCATCACAGGAGATCTCGATATGCAACTAACCCGATCCATCATCAACACCAGTATCGATCGTGCCTTAAAAGTCCTCGAACACTTTGGCATCAAACTCCCGCCTTATGCCTACTGGACGCCGCAGCAATGGCAACAGGCAGGCGAGGAATGTGATGAAATCAGAACCTGCATGCTCGGCTGGGATGTCACCGACTTTGGCAGTGACGACTTTTTCAATATTGGACGCACGCTCTTTACTCTCCGTAACGGCGTCCACGGTCACGGTGCTTATGGCAAATCCTATGCTGAGAAAATCATCCTCGACCCCGAAGGGCAACGCGCGCCCGCACACTTCCATCAATCCAAACAGGAAGACCTCATCAATCGCTTCGGCGGTAACCTACTTGTGGAAATGTATCAAGCTGACGATAACGGCCAACGCTCAGACGAGCCGTTGAACATTCAGGTCGATGGCATCTCTCGTATCATCCAGCCTGGTGAATTGATTCGACTGGAACCCGGCCAAAGCCTATGTATCTGCCCACGAACCATTCACCAGTTCTGGGGCGAGCATGGCACTGGCTACAAAGTTGATGACATGCAATACACCGTCAGCGGCGAAGTCAGCAGTGTGTGCGACGATCACAATGACAATTTCTTTTTAGACGACATGTGTCGCTTCCCGAATATTGTCGAAGATGAGGAACCACGGTACGTGCTGTGTCATGAATATCCCAAAGCATGCAAGTGTGTATAAAATGATATCACCTTTACGACCTATGAAGCTTCTGGTATTCAAAGCCGTTCCAATTCTGCCATTCCTGTTTGGTTATTTGTAATGAATCCACTCTTAGATATTGACACGCGTCTCTTACCAACGGGCCTGGTGATTCCCAGTACCCCCGGCGGCTATGTTGATCAACCACAAATGGTCGTCAACGATGACGGCTCGTGGACGTGCGTGATCACAACGGGTGCAGGCCACGAAGGTGAAGGCGGCCAACATATCGCCTCAGCTCTGACACATGACCGCGGTCAAACATGGTCAAGCCTTGTTCCCATCGAACCGTCAACCGGTCCTGAAGCGTCCTGGGCGCAACTACTCCGCGTGCCACGGACGGGCAGGCTCTACGTCTTTTACACCTACAACAAGCTCAATCAGCGCGAAGTCAAAACCATAGATGGAGGAGCTTTTACTCGTGTCGATTCATTGGGGAGCTATGCGTACCGGTACTCGGATGATTGTGGCAGAAGTTGGTCTGAGCAACGCTACGAAATCCCCATGCGACAGTTTAAGTGCGATCAAGACAATGCATACCAAGGCAAGGTCATGATGTTCTGGGGAGTTGCCAAACCATTGATTCACCGTGATGAAGTGATCCTGCCAGCCACCAAAATTGGTGCGATGGGCGATGTTTTTTTTGCACATAATCAAGGCGTGACGTTTCACAGCTCAAA
>JBICHS010000027.1:0-3540 GCA_043101135.1 Phycisphaeraceae bacterium JB051 | reverse complement strand
CTGCTGTACAGGTTGGCAACGGCTTTACCATCCTGTGCAAAATAACTCAGATCAACATCATCTGCCCACCAACTCTTGAGCACCGATGCCGTATCCGACTCAACCCAGGCGGACTTACTCACGGTGTTGAGTATGCGTACGCCGGGCTTATGCGCGGACTCCACTGCAAGCGTGAATGCCTTGACAGCCTCAGATCGTGAGAGCAGCGTGATACTCGCTGCTGCCCACGGATAGAGTTCACAGGGCTTGACCTTGGCTGGTGGATTTTCATCAGAATAGATGGCAGATAAACGCAAGTTAATCACATCAATCTGCGGGTTCTGCAGGTGAAGATATTTGGTGATCTCTTCCATCAAATACTTGGAGACACCATAGCCATCACGATCCAGACACGGATGCTCATCATCAATCGGCAACGTCAAGGGTCTGAAAGCCAAAGACTCAACGCCAACAAGCGCGATGGAACTGGCATTGACGAACTTGGTGCAACCCCGATCAATCAGGTAACGCATCAGCACACGCGTGCCTTCACAGTTGACCAACACGCCTTCGCGTTCCAGACATCCACCGGTGACGGCTGCAAGATGAACAACTGCGTCGATGTCATGTGAATCAAGTTGGCGAAGGTCTTCAAACTCAGCAAAATTGCCAACGTAATGGGTCTGATTGTCAGCAGGTTCAAGCTTGCGGCGACCGATGGTCAGAACGTGATGACGTTGAGCCAGTTCAGCGCGAAGTGCCGTTGCCAGAAACCCGCTACCGCCGGTGATGAGAATGGTGGACATGATATTTAATCCTGTTTTTTTAGTGCTTTTTTAGTTTATGACCAGTTGATGGTGACGCCGACGATATCCTGATCGCCCTGGTTGATTCGATCGTACATGGCAGGGGCATCATCAGCTGTAATACGATGCGTGATTAATTTGTCCCATGGCAAAACGCCTTGTGTCATGTGCTTGATGACAGCATGGCGGAAGGGCAGGTAACCATCATCACAGGGGAAAAAGGTTTGCAAACGCTTGCCATGTGGGACGAGGAATTTGAAGCTGATGGGCGCTTCACCGTAATTACCTTGCCAGACAAATTTGCCGTCACGTTTTGCGAAAGCCATCGCAGTGTCCACCAGTTTGGGAATACCCGTACATTCAAAAACCACGTCACCACCAACGCCGGTGAGCTCTTGGACTTGAGCAAGGGGATCGGACTTGGCAGCGTTGATCGTGATGTCAGCTCCCATGCTTTTGGCAAAGTCCAGTTGGCGATCCTGCACATCGATGGCAATGACTTTACAGCCTCGCAATGAGCAGGCAGCGACAACACCTTGACCGATGAGCCCACAGCCGTAGACGATGACGGTGTCAGTGAGTTTGGGCATCGCCATATCCACGCCGAAGTACCCAACGGCAGGCATGACGAACATGCTGGCTTCTTGCATGGGAGCATCGTCGGGGAGCAGGCCCGCGCCGTGTGTGCCGCCCACGGTGGTGATGATGTGTGAACAGTGTGTGCCTGCGACGGGTGAGGCAATGCAGCCGTCTTCGAGTTTCACAGGGACATTGCCACGAACAAACACTTTGTCCCCGACTTTCACATCGGTGACATCGCTGCCGACCTGCTCAACGATGCCGGTCGCCATATAACCGGTGACCAGCGGGTAGGGGCCCCATGAAATCTTGTTGCGGATCAGGGCAAACTCCGTCCCGATACTCACGCCCGAGTAGGACGTTTTGAGCATGATCTGATCGGCTGCCAGGTCAGGCAGGATCACGGTTTGTAGTGAAAAGGCTTGTTGTGCATCACAGATCAATGCTTGGGTTTTCATGGTTTATCTCCAATGGTTTTATGAGTCGATGGTGATATTTTATATGCGTAATGAACAAATAAAATAGGATGAATATGATCATCGAATAGTCTAAAATGATCTGTATGACAGCAAGACAAACATCATGGCTTTCCATGATTTCGCCTAATCCAAGCTTGGCGCCCGATGGTTCAGCGATGAAAAGCCTTTGTGGGTCGCTTCAAACGCCTGCAGGTTGGGTGGAGCCCAATCGTGTGATCTACGACCATGAGCTGGTGCTTTTTGAAGCAGGACAATATCAATTGGAAGTGGATGGGGTGGTCTACGACTGTGAGCCCAATCGTTACATCATCATCCCACCGGGGCATTGGCACACCAGCACTTGTCTAGAAGCAGGTGTTCGACATTACGCACACTTTGATTGGCAATTTACCAACCTGCGCCCAGGCACGCCGGTGATGACGTTCTCTCCTGCAAGACCCAAACACCGCCGATACCGCACCGCGCCGGAGTTTGTGCCTGCTGGGGTGATCTCAGGATCGGTCAACTCGCCTTTGGTTTGTTATGAACTGATGTCAAGGTTGCGGTTGATGCTTGCGTCGGATCAATCGCATGAACACCTTGCATCGCGTGGCGTTTTACTTGAGCTATTGGTTCGTTTGTTGGATTGGCAGCAACATGTCCCCGTTGCCCAACACCGAAAGGAAACGCTTGCATTTGAGGTGCGAAGTCTGCTTGATCAAGTCGCAACCCAACAGGCTGCTGACATTGCCATCCGTCCTTTGCTTGCGAGTATGGGGCACACCTATGAACACTTGGCAAGAATCTTCCGCCAACAGTATGGCCTCACACCGATTGATTACGTGCAGTCGATTCGCATTGAACGTGCGAGACATTTACTCAGGCATACCGATGATAAACTCACCGTCATCGCTCAGGCTGTGGGCTATCGTGATGCGATCTACTTTTCACGTCTATTCAAACGCTACACAGGCAAGACCCCCGGAAGCTACCGCAATGATTAACGGGCGATAACGGTCGGGAGATCAAGTCAACTCACCAATAGATATCCAAAGTCAAAGGCATGGCCGTGGCTGTCAGGATGCGTTTGGTTTAAGAGTTCAAGTGTCAGCGTGTGTGTCTGATCTGCCATGTCGCTTCCCAGCAATTCGACGACAGTATGCCCGCCCGCCCATTCCTGGATGATGGGTTTTTCATAGAAACCGTCGAGAATACACACAGGTTTGTCGTCGCAAGTGACCTGCACTTGGCCGAAGTCGCCTGCATATTTCTTGTACCCGATGTAAGCAAGCTTGCCGGTGAATTGGAGGGTGATCTTTGCACCGACCTGATCGGTTTGCCAACCGGTGTAACCACCTTTGTGTGGGCCTTGTTGCCAGCCGTGATTCGTGATGCATTTGAGTTGTGTGGCATCGAGGACCTGGCCGATATGTTGGGCAGCACGTGCGTCAAGAAATGCTGGTAAATCAGGGATATCCTGCGTTACCGATGCAGAATCGATCGGTGTCTGCAGGTAGCGTTTGAGCAGTTGGAAGATGTAGTCATGCCCCGCATCATTGGGATGCACTTCGTCGGGGGAGAGGTCTTCCCATGTGAGTTTACCTTCGGTGATCAACGGGTAAAGCGCATCACGATAGGAGAGCATGGGGACGTCATAGTACTTGCCGATGGGAATGTGAATGTGCTGAACATTCTGCCCGTCACGACGCATGGTGAAA
>JBICHS010000026.1:0-10721 GCA_043101135.1 Phycisphaeraceae bacterium JB051 | reverse complement strand
GCTAACCCGAAAGTTTGCCGTTAGCGATGCCGAACGCAACGTGATGGTAATTGCATTGTCAACTGCAATCAGATGTTTTTCAACATCATTTTCCCAAAACCAGAATGGCTTTCGATCTTTCTTGAGATCATCTTCAGCTAGATAAGCGGTCGCTGGCATCACGCGCCACGCAGCACGTCCGGCCAATGCCAAGGCAGCTGAAACCGGTAACTGCTTGATTTCTTCTTCGATCCGATCCCAATCGAACTTCTCTTCTGCCATCCTTACCTCCCGGTTATTTGAATTGCAGCGTTATTGTACTGTGCGATTTTGCGGTGTCACACATTTAGAGCACAGGGTGTCAACCCGGTGCCCCATGTGAATACGCATTCTCAACGGGCACCGGATTGACGTCCGGTGCTCAATCCGTCCAATGCAGGGGACAACTTCCGGGGGTTCTGCTACCATTTCCCGACTATGGCATCATTACTTCACGCTACTGAAATCTCCAAGTCCTATGCGCACCAGGTGCTCTTTACCGGCGTTTGCGTCACCATTGCGGATGGCGACCGGATGGGCATGATCGGGCCCAATGGGTCGGGTAAGTCGACGCTGCTTAAAATTCTGGCTGGGCTGGAAGAGGCGGATGATGGGGAGATTATTCGTCGTAAAAATCTCAAACTGGCATACGTCAAACAGTCGGATGATTTTGGCGATGCGGTGACGCCGGTCGATGCGGTCGTTGATGCCATCGGCAAGGATCATGATCACGACTCGCACGGCCTTGAACCGGCTGTGCAAGCATCAATCGAACTATCCAAACTCGGTTTTGATGATTTGGATAAACCCATCAAAACGCTTTCGGGTGGTTGGAAGAAACGCCTGTCGATTGCCTGTGCATTGGCATGTGACCCGGATGTCCTGATGCTTGACGAACCGACGAACCACCTGGATATGGAGGGTGTGTTCTGGTTGGAAAATTTTGTGAAGACCACGAACGTTGCCATGGTGTTTATCACCCATGACCGTGTGTTCCTGGAAAACACGGCGCAGCGCATCATTGAACTCAACACCGCGTACCCCGGGGGCACGTTGGAAGTGGCGGGCAACTATTCGGAGTTCATCCGCCGCAAGGAAGAGTTCCTCACCGCGCAGGCCAATCAGCAAATGGCGTTGGCTTCGAAAGTCCGCAGAGACAATGCATGGCTTAAGCAAGGTGTGCAGGGACGCCAGACGCGCAATACCTCACAGGTCAAGGAAGCAGCGGATCGCCGCGAAGAACTCTCTGCGATCAAGGATCGTAATGCTGCTCCGAAAAAGACAACGCAGATGGAGTTTCAGGCGACCGAACGCAAGACCAAGAAGCTGCTCGCTGCTCATAGTCTGTGTAAAGCGATGGGCAACAAGAAACTGTTTTCCGGGCTCGATCTAACACTTTCGCCCGGGCAGGTACTGGGTTTACTTGGCCCCAATGGTTCAGGAAAAACCACCCTGCTGCGACTTCTCACTGGTGATCTTGAACCGGACAGTGGCACGATTAAACGCGCTGCCGATTTGAAAGTCGTCAACTTCACGCAGCATCGTGAAGCACTCAACCCCACGCAGACTTTGCGTGAAGCGTTGTGCCCCATTGGGGACACGATTTTCTATCGCGACAAAGCCATTCACGTTGCAGGTTGGGCGAAGAAATTCCTCTTTGATCAAGACAAATTCCGAACACAGGTCGGCAAGCTCTCCGGCGGCGAACAGGCACGCATCATGATTGCCAACCTAATGCTCAAACCTGCAGATGTGCTGATCCTCGACGAACCGACGAATGACCTGGACATCCCGTCATTGGAAGTGTTGGAGCAAACCCTTGGTGAATTCCCCGGCGCGATTGTGCTGGTGACCCATGACCGATTCCTGTTAGGCAGACTGTCCAATGAGATGCTGGCACTCGACGGTGATGGTGGGGCCAAGTTCTTCCAATCACTGGAACAGTGGCAGGACTACACCGCACAGCAAGCCAAGGACAAACAAGCTGCCAAACAAGCTGCAGTCGAGGAAAAGAAAAAGACACAGCAGGAAGCCAAAGCCAACACACCCGCTAACGTTGGTGGCAAGAAGCTCAGCTACAAACTCCAGCTCGAACTTGATGGCATGGAAGAAACCATCCTCAACGCAGAAGAAATCCTTGAAGAACTCAAGGAGAAAATGAACGACCCGGCAGTCATTGCAGACCATGCGAATTACGGCAAGGTCTGTGAAGACTACGCAACCGCACAGGAAAAAGTCACTGGGCTTTATGCGCGATGGGAAGAGCTTGAAGCCATGAAACAAGGGTGAAATTGACGTCAATGGGTCTGTGTTGACGTGTTACCCCTGGGGTTGAAACCCCAGGGCTTTAGTTCCAGGCAGTTAGATGAACTGTGAGATTGCAGCATTGCTGCTGGCTTGCTTTATCAAATCAATCATCACATCACGGTGAGATATTTTTCGAAATAGCGGTGCCCGAATTCGCGGAGTCCTTGGGCGTCAATGTGCAGGCCGTCTTCATTGACGGTTAAATCTTGAGCCGTGGCTACGGCATATTGCGGGAGCAGTATTTCCAACTGACGCAGGTGCTGATTGACGGTTTGAAAGTATGGCAAGCTGGGATAGTTGATCAGGTAATGTCCCAGTTCACCTGCAACGATGGGAACGTCTTGCGCATCGAGTTCTTTGCGGAGCGTGATGAACATGTTCAACAATCGCGGCGCGTAGGTGTTGGCGGTTTCGGGTTTGCCACTGTCACCTTCACCTTGATGCCAAAGGATGCCACGGAGTTTTCCGCCTTGTGATAAGGCATTTTTGCAGATGGCAACTGCGTTTTCATACAAGTCTGCACCGGGCACCCAACGACTGAGTGGCGTGCCACCGACAGCTGTGGGAATCAGGCCGACGTTCATGGTCGGGAAGCGTTGAACCAGTTCGTAAGCAAAGCTCATGCAGAGACCGATGCCTGCGATGTCGGGCTTGTCGGTGTGAATGGGTTCGACCGCTTTGAGCCAATGCCCCTCACGGAACATGTGAATGTGGTCATGGGTGATGGGAGCAACTTGATCAAGCCTGCCACGCCCTGCCATGTTGGATTGGCCGATGAGTAGAAATAAGTCGGTGGGTTGTGTTGGCATAGTGGCGACAGTTTACATCACATTGCCAGGCGATGCGTCACGAAGCCTGCGTGATGGTGTAGAGCCACCAACGTTGTTTGGCTTGCTTGGCTGATCGGGCTTTGCGTTCGAAGTAGAGCTTCATGACCTTGCCACAGACGGTTCGGATTTCATACCAGTGTTTGCGGAGATACATTTCACTGCCATGGGTGCACTTACCCGACTCCTTCCAGGTGTCGAGAATTTCGGCAACGGTGTATTCGGTGTCACGCCATGTGAATCGCGCGGGCATGCCCGGTTCACCACGCGACATGTGGGCGGTGTTGAATGCGTCCTTGTCGGGCGTGATGGGTTGGCAAATGAATTCTTCGGTGTTTGGCATGATGCTGTCATTTTACCACGGGTATATAGGAAGCCTACTGATTCAAGACAATTTTGCCACAGATACACACAGATGAACACAGATAAAGGCATAAAAAAACGCATCGGATGGTGTGTCCGATGCGTTTGAATGTTGACTGGTGCAATCCCAGACTTCGCAAAGCTCAGCCTTGGGCTTGAGATGTTTGGTTAGCCATTAGGCACTGAAGCGACCAGCACGTTTTTCGCAGACTTCTGCGATCTGGGCGCGCTGTTCGTCGGTGTAGGTTGCGGTGGTTTGCTTCTCCGGATCAAACGCAACGAGGTTACGGCCTTGCTTGATGAGATCTTCCTTGACAGCAGAACCTTCGATTTCACAGAGATTCTTACCGGCCTTAACGGCCATGGCGGCGGCGGTGCCGATGGCTTGACCAAGTGACACCACCGGGGGCATCACGCGCACCGCCGAGTGCACAGCGTGATCGACACTGATGCAGCGAGCACCAATACCCAGGTTGTCGATGTCCTTGGGAAGCAGGCAGCCGAACGGGACTTCCATCCAGGCTTCCTTGGGGAAGTGAAGCAGGACCGTGCCGGTGCCGTTGGGGTTGTGGATGTCGATGGGATAGGTCACGCGGGCGATGCCGTCGGCATAGGTGCGTCCATCCATGTAATCCTGCGTGGTGACAAAGTCGCGACCCATGATGCGGCGTGACTCACGGATGCCGATCTGCGGGGCGATGGAGTAAAGCTGACAATCCTTGAATGCCGGGACTTCTTCACTGAGCACCTTCACCAGTTGACGGATTTGCTTGCGTGCAAGAACTTCAGCTTCGGAAAGTGAATCGCCGTTGGTTGCATCATGCTTGATGACGCGGGTGGTGTTGAAGTGAACGACATCACGATCCACGCCACGGAACATGAGCACGTTTTCACGCGGGCATTCAATGCGACCATCAGCCTGCGCCTTTTTGTAGACTTCTTGAATCAGGTCGTATTGATCCTTCATCATGTTCTGGAAGAGGTCGCCGTTGGTGACATCTGCGGGGCGGGCCGATTCACTGAGCTTGAGTTTGAAGCACATGGTCATGGGCTGAGCGAAGCCAGTGTCTTCAGAGCCGAACTTGAACTCACAACCGGCCAGGGCAGCCAGGTCACCATCGCCGGTGGAGTCGATGTACTGCTTGGCTTTGGCAGCGGTGAGGCCGGACTTGGAATGCAGGACTATGCCGGTGATTTTTTGGTCAGCGGTTTCGACGTGTGCAACGCGATGATGGTAAAGCAGACGGACACCCGCTTCGACGCAGAGGTCTTCAGCTGCCAGGCGTGCTGCACCGGGATCAAACACGCGGGAGTCCCCCAGGCGTCCGCCGTAGGTTGCCATGCGTTCAAGCCACTCGGTGAAGATGCCGGTGTCCAGCGATTTACCGTCATGGTGATTGGGCATGAAGGGGTTGACTTCGCCTGCAGTCGCCATGCCACCGAGGAATCCGTAATGTTCCACGAGCAGGACATCCGCCCCACCACGTGCTGCGGAGACGGCTGCACCGATACCACCGGGACCGCCGCCGATGACGATGACATCTGCGGTATGCTTAACGGGAAGCTCGGTGGGGAAATTGACTGAGAAGGTCGAGTCGGACATCACTTATGTCTCCGTGTTGGACAAAAAAACAGTGTGGTTGGGATTGGTGTAAAACTGTATCCTTAGATGTGGTGAAACGCCATGCTACGGGATGCCGGATTCTTGCCTTGAGTTGCTGTTTTTAAGCCAGCGGGGATAATAACGATATGCCCAAGCATGCAACCCAATCCCAACTTGCCCAGGAACTCGAGCAGACGTTTCGCGACACCGAAGCCCTGCTTGGGGTCTCGATTGCGGTGCATGATCTGAAACAGGCCTTTGTCGATTCGCAAGGCAAGTCATTATTGAACATCATCCGTCGACGGCATCGCAGGCCGGTCTGCCAGATTGTCCATGATCACCGCTGCATTGATCACTGCATGGGGCACGTTAATCGGCAGGTGTCCAAGCGTAGCGAACCCCTCAAACACTGTTGCTGGAAACAGGTCATGGAAGTGGCGGTCGGGCTTCATATTGATCAGCAACATGTGGCAACGATTTTCGCGGGTCAGTTTCGATTGCCTGATCCACAGTTGCCAATCGATCCACGCTGGGAGCAGGCCTACCGCAAACTCCGCTTGGCAGACCCCACGTGGCTTGATAGTTGCGGGCGCATGCTCAAGGTGATGGGGCAGGGCATGCTCGCTCGGATTGCAGCCTGTCAGTCGCAGGCTCAGCCAAGTGACCGAAAAAGTCAGATCACCCGTTGGCTGCGTGACCATGCCTGTGACGATTCGACGTTGGAAGATTTGGCATCGACGCTTTACCTGTCCGTCTCGCGCACCAGTCATCTGGTCCGCCAACTCTTTGGCCATTCGTTTCGACAGTTGCTTCAACAGCAACGTCTTGAACAAGCGCGTCATTTGCTGCTGACCACGGATCAAACCACCGAGACCATCGCCCACAAGGTTGGCATGCAAAGCCCCTATCACTTCAACCGTGCCTTCAAGCAAAACTACGGCATCCCCCCCGGCCGCTTCCGACGCGAAGCAAGAAATGAAGCGTAAAACAAGGCATTTTTCACCGCATAGGCGCAGAGAACGCAGAGTTTCAAGGCAGAGATTTTGTGATGATTTGATTTAGACATATTGCATACGATGCATGCTATACATGATGGGGGAATCACACTTCCTCCCTCCACGCGGGTGCTTGAGGACGTGGTTGTATGCAGACGCAGTCATGTCGGTGTTGAGGCGCCGCGTGGACTGGCGCAGGCGATGCATGGCATCGTCGAGCACAGGACACCAAGCATCAGCACCGAGATGGCAAGTATGCATGCAACCACGGCCTCAAGGACCCGCGTAAAGACATGGCATCATCGATGCATGAGACACCAAGAGTCAGCAGCAATCCAGCAAGCATGGGTGCAAATAAAGTCACCAGTGCCCGCGCAGAAAAAAGTGCAGCCCGGGCAGGGGAAGCACCGAGCTACACGCGATCAGGGGATCGTGATCTCAACCATGTGAATCCATGAAGATTCACCGGGCTGGATAAATCGTCCTGGGCAACCGATTCACGGGCATGTCAAAGACAGGCGCCGGTTTGGGACCGGTTGACTGGGTTAAATTGTGTTGTGGGGAAGTCGGTGCTGTGCTGGGCATCTGGTTGTGCGTGGGTTGCTCCGATGCTTCTGACGATCGCAACGTCAGCGCATCGGCCGACAGCACGACCGCTGCCATGGCCCCCAGACACATCGAGATGATCAGCACGAACACCGTGCGATGAAACATCAAAGCCTTCTCCCTTTTTCTCCTCCGGGCGATGATTCGCCACGTACCATCAGCATTGCCGATGGCAGTCCCCCGAAACTTGCAGCGTCCTTCATAACAGGCAGGTTTGCGTCTCGAGCCTGTCAGTTAGAACGTGTGCTGCTGGAATCTCTATTACAACCGGCGTGCCAGAACATTGAAAAATCATGCCGTGCCCCAAAACGCTGTGTTTTAGCCTATGAATCCAACCTTACACCCGATTCTGACATAGGATCAACTGCCCTGTCGGATTCGGGCTGTAACGATTGTTGCCTGACCGCATCATTGGCTGTCGCCCATCGTCAACATGAGTACTCATTCGGACACTGCTGAAAAACAATGCAACTGCCCGCTGAGTATGCATGCGTTTTGCGCATCAGGCGTCAGAACAAAATGCTGCTTAAAAAATCACACCGCGAAAAGTCCATAAAAAACAGGCATTTCGCGACAATCCACAAAATTTAACATCCTGTCCAATGCTTTGGCATTCACTTTGCAACTAGAGAGGCGACGAGCCCAACAGGTCAACGAATGACTTTTGCTCATGGGTTCGACATCTAAATTTGAGTGTGGACAAAGACGTCTGACATGCACCCCGATTGTCTCCCGGAGTGTTTGCAGACGTCTTTTTTTTGATTTTCAACTCTGTTTCAAGCCGTTGAAACACAGAGAAATATAGGTGCGCATGGACGTGACGGTCACGGACAACCAGCTCAACCAAACGGGAACCGACAGTGCGCCCATGCCCGGCTCGGATGCCGTGGCAACCCAACCGCCCACGCGTCTGGTCATCGTCGGTAACGGCATGGTCAGCTACGCCTTTTGCGACCAACTCGCCAAGCTGGCGCACACCGGGCAATACGATATCACCGTCATTGGCGAAGAGCCTTACCCGGCTTACGACCGTGTTCACCTTACGGACTATCTCAAGGATGAATCGCCTGACGCCCTGCTGCTTGCTGACCGCGATTGGTATCAGGAGCGTGACATCACGCTGCTCACCGGCAACAAGGTCACCACCATTGACCGCAGCCAGCAGACCGTCATCACCGACACCGGTAAAACGCTTGCTTATGACAAGCTCATTCTCGCAACCGGTTCCCGGCCGTTCATCCCCCCCATCCCCGGCAGTACCGAGCCGGACGTCGATGTGTACCGTACCATTGACGATTTAAAAGCCATTGCCAACAAAGCCAAAACCAAACACGCAGCAGCCGTCATCGGTGGCGGGCTACTGGGCATTGAAGCGGCTGCAGCCCTGATGAAGCTTGGCCTGCGGGTTCACCTTATTGAAGTCGCAACGCAGCTCATGCCCCGCCAGTTGGATGGTCCCAGCAGTGACGTATTGTGTGAAAAACTCATTGAAGATGGGCTTCACGTTCGCATCAACACAGCAACCAAACAAATCCTCCCGGTGGATGAAAGTTTCCTGCTGTCATTAAATGATGATGAACATTTGGCGGTCGATATGGTGATCATCGCTGCGGGGATTCGCCCCCGTGATGAACTGGCTGAATCTGCTGAGCTGGAACTGGCAACGCGTGGCGGGGTCATCGTCAATGATCAACTCCAATCCGTCAGTGATCCGAACATCTATGCCATCGGCGAATGTGCTTCGCATCGCGGGATTGTCTACGGGCTCGTCGGCCCGGGGTATGACATGGCCCGCACCCTGGCCAGTCATCTGACGACCACGCCTGAAGCTGCGTTTGAATCCGGTGACCGTTCCACACGCCTTAAACTCATGGGGCATACCGTTGCGAGCTTTGGTCGTGATGACATTGAAGGCAATATTCGCACATGGAAAACCGATCGCCTTTACCGCGCGATCACCATGCAGGGTGACCGACTGGTGGCTGCGAAAATCGTGGGCGATTGGGATGAACTCTCCCAAGTACAACATGCCATCGAAACTCAGCAGCGATTGACCACGCGTCAACTCAAACGTTTCGAAGTCACTGGCAATATCTTTGGCAGTCGACAACTCCAAAGCGTCCACGATTGGCCTGACGAACGACTGGTCTGTAACTGCCTCAAGGTCTCCAAGGGGTCACTGTCATTGGCTGTCTCCCAAGGTGCGTGCACCGTCGCAGAGCTTGGCAAATGCACCGGCGCGGGGACTGTCTGCGGATCATGCCAACCGCTACTGGCCCAACTCACCGGGGACCTTGCCTCCGCCCAACCCGTGAAAGGTCGGCGAACCATGACCGTGGTGTGCATCCTCGCAGCCATCGCCTGTGGGGGCATTGGCGTGATGACGCAAAAACCACTGGAATTTACGGACAATTTTGAATCTGCCTGGTACCAGATCGATCAAATCTGGCGCATCGGCATCATCCGTCAAGCGACCGGTTTTGCGCTGCTTGGCATCGCGGTACTGGGCATGGTGTTATCTCTGCGCAAGCGCATCAAGTGGCTGAGCAGGCTGGGCAACTACGGCTACTACCGCGTGTTTCACACCGTCATGGGACTGCTCTGCATCGCGGGACTGGTGGTGCACACCGGCATGCGCATGGGTGAGAATCTCAACTTCCTGTTGATGCTCTGTTTTCTGGGGCTCAACGTGCTGGGCGCGATCGCTGGCATTGCCACCGCATTGGAGTCTCGGTTGGAAGGACGTGTGGGGGACTTTGCTCGCAGATGGCGTCCTGCGTTGACCTGGGCGCACCTGCTGTTGTTCTGGCCCCTGCCGGTGTTGGTGGGATTTCACATTGTCAGTGTTTACTACTTTTGAGTTTCAAAAAGCCAACCATGTATCGGAAGCTTATCACCATGTTACAGAGACACAGCGTTATCACAGAAAGTCCTTACGCAAGTCATCGTCAGACGCTGTGTTTCTGTAATGCGGTGAGGGTTGTGAGCCCCCCGGTTAAGTGAAGTCAAGGATTCGCGTCGCGTGAGAAACGGTTTGATATGGGTGCTCTGGTTACTGGGAACAGCAATGGCTGGGGGCTATCTGTTTCACGCGATCAAGGGGCCACAGCAGCAACTGTTTCTGCCCGGCCAGACCACGTATGGTCACTACCAGATTGAGCTTCAATGCTCAGCCTGTCACGACGAAGGAAACGACATGGTCAAACAGGAAGCCTGCATTTCGTGTCATGGCGAAGAACTGGAGCGTGTGGGTGATTCGCACCCGATCGCCAAGTTCGCCAAGTCGACCGATGCGCCCAAGCTCCTGCCGATGGACATGCGTGCCAACTCCGCGTTGGTCAAGTCGCGGTACTGCATTACCTGTCACGTGGAGCATCGTTCCGACGGGCTTGCTGCAACCAAAGGTGGCATGGGCCTGACTCAGCCGGAGAACTACTGCAAGGCCTGTCACGAGGACATTCAGGAAAACCGCGTCACGCATGAGGGGTTGGCATTCTCAACCTGCCTTGCATCAGGATGTCACAATTTCCACGACAATTCAGGGCTTTTTGAGCAACATCTCAAAGACCACATGCATGACAAACCCAACGTCGCAGCCGAGCAGGCACGCGTCCCCCTGCGTGACTTTGCCCAGCGACATGAGCAGTGGGTTAAAGACCAGGGCAAGACCATCACCAAGCTCACGATGGCAACCGCGGACGCTCCACGCGATGTGAAACTTGAAAACAACCAGCTCATCGCATGGCAGGACACGGCCCATGCAGCAGCAGGTGTCAACTGCACCGATTGTCACAACGTCAAGGACGAAGCCACAGGCAATCTCATCTGGAAAGACAACCCCGGCTATGCAACATGCAAGACCTGTCACAAGGATGAAGTCCACGGCTTTTTGGGTTCGCGACATGGTATGCGATTGGATCAAGGGTTAAGCCCCATGACGCCGGGGATGGCAAGATTGCCCATGCTCGACACCGCAAGTAAATTGGAGATGACCTGTAACAG